>NZ_JAWRYR010000006.1:0-199004 GCF_046940275.1 Pantoea sp. SIMBA_079
ATCACTTCACGCCCTGCTGAGCCCGTCTGCGTTGCCGCTTTGCCGTCTCAGTGGTGGCGCATTATAGGGAGTTCTCGGCGGGTGACAAGTGTTTATTGCAAAAAAATAGCCGAGCGTCTCTTTTTTGAGCGAAAGCGTTAAAAGCAGGCATTAAATGTCCAATTAATGGCCAAAACGGCGCTGCAACAGGCACAAATCAACGTCATTGCCTGTAACGGCAATGCTATTCTTTTCTGATAATGCTGTTTGCCAGCACCACCAATAGAAGGATTTTCGATGATTCGTTCTGCGCGCAGTATGGCTGGCTTGCCGTGGATAGCCGCAATGGCGTTTTTTATGCAGGCACTCGACGCAACCATTCTTAATACAGCGCTTCCGGCCATAGCCACCAGCCTTGAACGCTCCCCCCTTGCTATGCAATCCGCCGTTATCAGCTATACCCTGACTGTCGCTATGCTGATACCGGTCAGCGGCTGGCTGGCCGACCGGTTTGGTACCCGCCGTATTTTTATTATTGCCGTTTCACTGTTTACGCTGGGATCGCTGGCCTGCGCCCTGTCAGGCTCGCTGAGTATGCTGGTTGTGTCGCGCATTGTGCAGGGCGTGGGCGGTGCCATGATGATGCCGGTGGCGCGTCTGGCGCTGCTGCGTGCCTATCCGCGCAGTGAACTGCTGCCGGTGCTTAACTTTGTGACAATGCCGGGCCTGGTCGGCCCTATCCTCGGACCCATGCTGGGAGGCCTGCTGGTGACCTACGCCAGCTGGCACTGGATTTTCCTGATCAATATTCCCATCGGTATTGCCGGCATTTTTTACGCGCGTAAATATATGCCGGATTTCACCACGCCAAAACGCCGCTTCGATTTTACCGGCTTTCTTCTTTTCGGTCTGGGGCTGGTGCTGATCTCAGTGGGCATTGAGCTGTTCGGCGAGCGCATTGTTGCGTCATGGCAGGCGCTGCTGGTGCTGTTTGGCGGCTTTGCACTGCTGCTTCTTTATATACTGCATGCGCGGCGCCATCCCGCACCGCTGATCGGCCTGCCGATGTTCCGCACCCGCACCTTTTCTGTCGGCATTCTCGGCAATATTGCGGCGCGCCTCGGCACCGGCTGTATTCCCTTTCTGATGCCGCTTATGCTCCAGGTGGGCTTCGGCTATCCGGCTATTATTGCAGGTTGCATGATGGGACCTACGGCCATTGGCTCGCTGCTGGCTAAATCGACGGTGACGCAGGTGCTGCGCCGTTTTGGCTATCGTCGCACCCTGGTGGGCATTACTATCATTATTGGCATCCTGATCGCCAGCTTCTCGCTACAGTCACCGGGTGAGGGCGCGGTAATGCTGCTGACAGGGCTGTTTGTGCTCGGCATGGCGATGTCTACGCAGTTCACCGCGATGAACACGATTACGCTGGCCGATCTGAATGATGACAACGCCAGCGGCGGCAATAGCGTACTGGCGGTAACGCAGCAGGTCTCAATCAGTTTTGGTGTGGCGGTCAGCGCGGCGGTGCTGCGCTTTTATCAGGATATTGAAAGCACAACCGTGCAGCAGTTTCACGCCACGTTTCTGACTATGGGCGTCATTACCGTGCTGTCTGCCGCCGCCTTCCTGCTGCTGCGGCCGGGCGATGGCCGTAACCTGATCGCCAACCGGGAAAAGAAAAAGAAAGCGGCTTAAACAGAACCGCGTTCCACCAGCTCCGGCGTCAGCACCAGCGTTTGCTGGCTGGCGTCGGGTGCGCCCATGCGGTGAATTAATGTATCAATAGCCAGTTCGCCCAGCTCATCTTTTGGCTGATGCACCGTAGTCAGCGGCGGTGTCAGATAACGAGCCAGCTCAATGTTGTCATATCCCATGACCGCAATATCCTGCGGCACCTTCAGACCCGCCTGATATAACGCGTGATAAACGCCCACCGCCATCGCATCATTACTGGTAAACACCGCCTCCGGTACCGGCTCCAGTGCCAGCAGCTGCGTCATGGCATTGAATCCGCCCTGGAACTCAAAATCGCCGTCAACCACATACCCCTCAGGCACCGTTAAACCGTGTGCCGCCATCGCCTGATGAAAGCCCTCAAGGCGAAGTCGCGCCGGCGTTTTGTCCTGCGGTCCCGCAATACAGGCAATACGCCGGTAGCCTCGTTCAATCAGATGGCGGGTCGCCATTTCACCGCCCAGTAAGGCGTTATCCTGAATGATATCGCCCCGTCCTTCGAACGGTGCCCAGTCCATCATCACCATCGGCACCGAGGGATAACGATTCAGGATCTCAGCTGAAGGCAGATGCGTCTCCGTGCACATCAGCAGCAGGCCATCGACGCGCTTCTGCATCAGCGTTTCCAGGCTGCGATTCATGCGCTCCTCATCCCCTTCGGTATTGCACAGGATCAGACTATAGCCGCGTTCATAACAGCTGTTCTCCACGCCGCGTACCACTTCTGCATAGAAAGGGTTGCTGCTGGCCGTCAGTAACATACCGATAGTACGCGTCTGCCGGATTTTCAGGCTGCGCGCCAGCGCCGAGGGCGCATAGTTCAGCTCACGGATAGCCTGTTCAACCTTTTCGCGCACCTGCTCGCTGACAAAGCGATTGTTATTGATCACATGCGAAACAGTAGAGGTGGAAACGCCCGCCTGACGGGCAACATCTTTCATGGTAGCCAAGGGCTTATTCCTGTTGCTGCAGGAAGGCATCGATTTCATGGCGCCACGGCACTGCAGGCTGAGCGCCAGGCCGCGTAACCGCTATCGCTGCCGCCGCATGCGCAAACCGTACCGCATCATGCATCGCCAAGCCTTCCAGCCGCGCGGTGATAAAAGCCCCGTTGAAAGTGTCACCTGCGGCGATGGTGTCAACAGCCTGTACGCTAAAGCCAGGAATACGCTGCCCGTTACCTTCTTCGCTCAGCCATACGCCGCGCCGCCCCAGCGTAATCAGCACGGTGCGGATCCCTTTGGCATGCAGCGCCTGCGCGGCCTGTGCGGCCTCCGCGTCACAGGTTACGGCAATTCCGGTCAGGATCTCCGCTTCGGTTTCGTTAGGCGTAATAATGTCGATCTGCGCCAGCAGTTCATCAGTCAACCTGGTCGCAGGGGCCGGATTGAGGATCACCTGCGTGCCGTGCTGCCGCGCAATCTGTGCAGCTGCAAGCACGCTATCAAGCGGGGACTCCAACTGCATCAGCAGCGCCGCTGCGTCAGCGATCACCTGCTGATGACGCCGCACGTACTCCGGCGTCAGCGCGGCGTTAGCACCGGCATAAATGCCGATGTTGTTTTCACCCTCACCGTTTACGAAGATCATCGCCACGCCGGTTGCCTCTGACGGGATGGCTTCAACCGGCGCAATATCAATATTGTCGCGCTGCAGCTGCTCACAGATGCGTTCGCCCGTGTCATCGCCGCCTACGCAGGCGATAAAAGCGATGTCAGCGCCCGCACGCCCGGCTGCCACCGCCTGATTAGCGCCTTTGCCGCCAAACGCGATCTGATACGCCTTACCGATAACGGTTTCACCGGGGCGGGGGAAGTGGCTCAGGTTCAGGATATGATCGGCGTTAATGCTGCCCATTACCGCCAGTGTTGCGCATTTGCTCATAGAGAGGGATCCAGGAAGTTGCGCCACCCTGAGGGTGGCGCGTGGCCACGCTTTTCTTTGGTTTTATTGAGTGACGAGTTTCAGGTCAACCGGATTGATCGCCTGCACTTTTTCACCTTTCAGCACTTTGTCTGCGGTATCCACACCAATCATACCGATCTTGTCCGGCATCTGCGCCACAGTTGCGGTCAGCTTACCTGACTCAACCGCTTTCACACCGTCGGCCGTACCATCAAACCCTACCACCAGCACGTCGGTTTTACCGGCCGTCTGCAGCGCACGCAGCGCACCCAATGCCATCTCATCGTTTTGTGCAAACACGGCCTGCACATCAGGATGCGCCTGCAGCAGGTTCTGCATCACGTTCAGCCCTTTAGTACGATCAAAGTCAGCCGGCTGGCTGGCAAGAATAGCAAATTTATGCGCGTCAGCTGCCTGTTTAAAGCCTTCACCCCGCTCGCGCGCGGCTGACGTACCGGCAATGCCCTGCAGCTCAATGATTTTTGCTCCGTCACCCAGTTTCTTCGCAATAAAATCACCCGCCATTTTACCGCCAAACCGGTTGTCAGAAGCCACGTGGCTTACTACCTTGCCCTGTGCTGCCATACGGTCCAGCGTAATCACTGGGATGTTTGCCTGGTTAGCCATTTTCACGGCGTTGCCAACGGCGTCGGAATCTGTCGGGTTGATCAGCAGCAGCTTAGTGCCGCGAACGGTCAGATCCTGCACGTTAGCCAGCTCTTTTGCCGGGTTGTTCTGGGAGTCCAGCACCACCAGGTTATAGCCAAGCTTATCCGCTTCTTTCTGAGCGCCATCTTTAAGCGAGACAAAGAAGGGGTTGTTCAGGGTAGAAACCACCAGCGCAATCGTATCCTTGGCCATTGCGCCGGCACTCAGGGTGGCACCAAGAATGACGGCCAGTGCAGTTAATTTTTTCATTTACAGAATCCTGTGTGAGGGTCAGAGTTATTTACTGCTTTTGTTATCTACCAGCACCGCCAGCAAAATCACGACGGCTTTAACAATCATCTGGTAGTAGGAAGATACGCCCATCAGGTTCAGGCCATTATTCAGGAAACCCAGAATCAGCGCGCCAATCAGCGTACCCATAATACGGCCTTTACCGCCTGCCAGGCTGGTGCCGCCCAGTACTACAGCCGCAATCGCATCCAGTTCATAACCGGTGCCAGCCGTAGGCTGTGCTGAGGAGAGACGGGCCACTTCAATCGTGCCTGCCAGCGCTGCCAGCAGTCCGCTCAGCGCATAGACGGTAATTTTGACGCGGTTAACGCTGATGCCTGACAGACGGGTAGCGGCTTCATTACCGCCCAGCGCATAAATATAGCGACCGAGGCGGGTGTGATGCAGCATGTACCACGCCAGCGCGAATACCAGTGCCATCAGCCATACCGGCGTCGGGATCCCCAGCGGGCGACCAATACCGAACCAGCCAAACAGATCGGCGTTTTCACTGAAGCCGGTATTAACCGGACTGCCGTCGGTATAGACCATGGTGACACCGCGCAGCAGCAGCATCATCACCAGCGTCGCGATAAATGCCTGCACCTTGCCGCGCGCCACGATCACGCCGGTGATCCCGCCAATAAATGCGCCCAGCGCCAGGGAAGCAGCAACGGCAACCAGCGCATTAACCTCCATGCCGACTATAGATGCGGCAACCGCACCGGTCAGCGCCAGCAGCGAGCCTACCGACAGGTCGATGCCTGACGTCAGGATCACCAGCGTCATGCCCACTGCCATAATGGCGTTGACCGAGGTCTGCTGCAGGATGTTGAACATGTTGGCCAGCGTAAAGAAGTTCGGGCTCTGGCTGGCGACCACGGCGATCAGCACAATCAGCGCAATCAGTGACTTCTGCTCCAGCAGCCAGCTTTTACTGAACCAGCGGCGGCTGGCGGGTAGGGTGTGGGTACTCATACGACTAAATCCTCGCTGTGTTGCTTACCGACCGCCGCCGCCATCAGGGATTCCTGGGTAGCCTGCTCACGGGAAAATTCGCCACTGATACGGCCTTCATGCATCACCAGAATGCGATCGCTCATGCCCAGTACTTCCGGCATTTCCGATGACACCAGAATGATGCTCAGCCCTTCCGCTTTGAACTGATTGATTAACTGATAGATCTCTTTTTTGGCACCCACATCGACGCCGCGCGTCGGTTCATCCAGGATCAGCACGTCCGGACGGGTCATCAGGCCGCGGGCAATCGCCACCTTTTGCTGGTTACCGCCGGAGAGCAGGCCGATCGGCTGCATCATTGAAGGCGTTTTAACATTGAACAGGCGGATAAAATCACCTACCGCCAGCTGCTCTTCCGCATGCTTCAGATTGCCGCCGGCGTGGCTGAAATAGCGCAGCGCCGTCAGCGACATGTTCTCTTTTACTGACATCCCCAACACCAGTCCGTCGCGCTTACGATCTTCAGAGATATAAACGATACCGCTGGCGAGCCCCTCCTGCGGTGAACGTACGTTCACCGTACGGCCATTGAGCGTGACGCTGCCGCTGCGGCGCGGCAGGGCGCCATACAGCACTTTCATCAGCTCCGTTCGCCCGGCTCCCATCAGCCCTGAAATCCCCAGAATTTCGCCTTTGCGCAGGGTAAAGCTGACATCCTCCACGCCTGAGCCACAGAGTTTTTCAACCTGCAGACGGATTTCACCGGGCGAGTGATCGAGATGGGGATACTGATCTTCCAGCTTGCGTCCTACCATCATCTCAATCAGCTGCTCTTCGCTCAGATCGCTGACGGCGCGCTCGGCAATAAACTGCCCGTCACGGAATACGGTTACGTCATCGCAGATCTCAAAAATTTCTTTCATACGGTGCGAGATATAGACAATGCCGCACCCCTGCGCTTTCAGTTCGTTAATAACGTGAAACAGCGACAGCGTTTCGGTATCCGTCAGCGCATCCGTCGGCTCATCCATGATGATGACGCGTGATTCAAAACTCAGTACTTTGGCAATCTCTACCATCTGCTGATCGCCAATTGAGAGATCGCCCACCAGTTTGTAGCTGCTGAAACGCAGGTTAAGACGCTTAAGCAGCGCCTCTGCCTCACGATGCATCTTTTTCCAGTCGATACGGCCAAACCGGTTTATAAACTCCCGGCCCAGGAAAATATTCTCCGCCACGCTCAGCTGCGGGATCAGATTAAGCTCCTGGTGAATAATGCCGATGCCTGCCTCCTGCGACGCCTTTGGGCCGGAGAACGCAACAGGTTCGCCCAGCCACTGCAGCGAGCCGGCGTCCATGGTGTAGATGCCGGTCAGCACCTTCATCATGGTGGATTTACCGGCTCCGTTTTCGCCCACCAGCGCCATAACGCGCCCCGGGTAGACCGCCAGCGAGGCACCATTCAGCGCCTTTACGCCAGGAAACGACTTTTCGATCCCTTTAAGTTGCAGTAATGGTTGCATAGCGGCCTCAGAAGGTGACGCCGGCGCTCAGGATGACATTCGCATACGGAGAACACTCTCCGCTGCGAATGACCGCCTGACTGCGCTGCGTCTGCTGTTTGAATTGTTCATGAGTGATGTAACGGATGGTAATGCTATTCCCCTGGTGCTGTTGCAAGGCTTCGAGCACGGCGATCAGCTGGCTGTGAAGGTGCGGATTGTGTTCTTTAATCTCCTCCGCAATCAGGGCGCTTTCTACCTGCATCTCCTGCGTGACGATGTCCACAACCTGTAAAAATCCGGGCGTACCCGGCGTCAGCGCCAGGTCAATACGCCGGGGTCCGTGCGGAATGGGCAGGCCTGCATCCGCAAGGGTCAGCGTATCGGTATGCCCGAGGCGGGCAATCACATGAGAGAGTTCAGCGTGTAACAGGCGACCTTTTTTCATTTCATCCACTCCACAGCGAAACGTTTCGCTGTGGAGCAGTGTATAAAAGCAGCATAGTAACGCAACGACACCATCACGGAAGTGTGATCGCCATCGAAACGTTTCGCTGTCGACCGGAAAAATTTGAGTCAGGGAGTGCAGAGAGGCAGGAAATATCGCGGCAGTGCTCTGCCGGAATGAACGAAGCCACTTATGCAGTGGCCTCGTAGTGTGCTTATGGCAGCTTGCGAACCTGTTTTACGTCAAGCTCAATGGCGTTGAAATCTTTATCCAGCTCGCCGGTCAGTTCGACCCGATCTTTTGGCGTAATGGTCACGCCGTTCCAGTGCTTGTGGTCAATCTCAACTTTCATCGTGCCGCTGCTGTCGCGGAACAGATAATCTTCATCGCCAACCTGCTTTTCCAGCGTGCCGCGCACGGTGATCCAGCTGTCATCTTTCATCTCTTCAGCCTGTTTTACCGTCACGACGCTGGTGTCGCCGGCTTTAAAACCGCCCGCCTGATGACTCTGTGCGGCTGGCGCAGCGGGATCCATAAAGCCGCCCTGTGGCGCGGCGAGTACCGGTGCGGTGGCCAGGGCAATCAGGGTCATTAACGCTATACGTGTTTTCATTAGTTACCTCATTTCTGTGAACAGGTGGAATGTCAGCCAGTAAACCAGACACTCCTTAACAGGATCTTAAGAGGTTCTTTTTTTTACCGTTGCGTGAAAAATAGCTGAAAATCGCGCTGCTGGGCTGTACAAGCCCGGACGGGCTTCGTATAACTCGCCTGTAGCCGGGGGAGAGCACAATGCGAATTCTGTTGATTGAAGATGACACGCTGATTGGCGACGGGCTGAAGGTCGGCCTGACAAAACTGGGATTCAGCGTCGACTGGTTTATATCCGGTGAGGCCGGATGTCAGGCGCTGAGCGCAGCGCCCTGGGATGCAGTGGTGCTGGATCTGTCGCTGCCGGAACGCGACGGGCTGGATATCCTGCGCCAGTGGCGCGCTGCAGGCGCGGATATTCCGGTGCTGATCCTCACCGCGCGCGACGCACTGGACCAGCGCGTACAGGGTTTACAGCTGGGTGCCGATGACTATCTCTGCAAACCGTTCGCACTGACCGAAGTGGCTGCGCGACTGCAGGCGCTGATCCGCCGCCGGCATGGCCAGCTGCAGCCTGAGCTGCGGCACGGCAATGTTGTCATGCAGCCCGCCAGCCACAGCGTTCTGCTCAATGGCGAACCGCTTGAACTGAAAAGCCGCGAACTGGCGCTGCTGGAGCTGTTTCTGCGACATCCGGCTCAGGTGCTGACGCGCAGCCAGCTTGAAGAGAAGCTTTACAGCTGGGATGACGATGTCTCCAGCAACGCGGTAGAAGTACATATTCATCATCTGCGCAAAAAACTGGGCAGCCAGTTTATCCGCACCGTGCACGGTATTGGCTATACGCTGGGAGCGGCAGAATGAGCCTGTTTGTCCGGCTGGCGATAGGCTTTGTGCTGCTGATCTTGCTGTGCGGTGCCAGCGCCGGCTGGAGCGCGTGGCAGCAGACGCGCGATACGGTTAATGAACTGTTTGATACCCAGCAGATGCTGTTTGCCAAACGGCTGCTGGCGCTCGACCCCATCAGCCTGCATCACGCGGCATTACCGAAAACCAAAACCCTTTTACGCCATCATCGTGGCGATCAGGATGATGATGCGCTGGCCTTTGCGGTATTTCGCATCGACGGTACACCGCTGCTCAACGACGGCGAGAACGGGCGCGGGTTAGCGTTCGATACGCGACGTGACGGCTTTCGCGACGGACAGCTGCGCGACGACGATGAGCCCTGGCGTTTGCTCTGGCTGACGTCGCCCGATAAACAGTATCGCGTGGTGGTGGGGCAGGAGCAGGATTACCGGGATGACATGACGCGCGATCTCGCCTCGGCCGCGCTGCTGCCGTGGCTTGTTGCGATACCGTTTATGCTGCTGCTGCTGCTCTTGCTGGTGTGGTATGAACTGCGGCCGCTGAAGCAGCTGGCGCATATGCTGCAGCAGCGTGTGCCGGATGATGCAACCACGCTGCCGGTGACGCGCCTGCCCCGGGAAGTGCAGCCGCTGGTGACGGCGCTCAATGATCTCTTCGGACGCACGGCGCAGCTGGTACAGCGCGAGCGCCGCTTCACATCCGATGCTGCCCATGAGCTGCGCAGCCCGCTGGCTGCCCTGCGCGTGCAAAGTGAGGTGATCCAGCTGGCCGCAGATGATGAACAGGTGCGACTGCGGGCGCTGCAGCAGCTCGATAGCGGTATTATCCGCGCAACCCGGCTGGTGGATCAGCTGCTGACGCTGTCGCGCGTTGAAGCGGACGATCTGCGCAGTGAATTTCAGCCGGTTGCACTGGTGCCGCTGCTGCAGGCGCTGGTCGCTGAACATCTGCCGCAGGCCGCAGCGCAGCAGAAAGAGATAACGTTAACGATTGATGCAGAGCCGGTGATGAACGGTCATCCGCTGCTGCTGAGCCTGATGATACGTAATCTGCTGGATAATGCGCTGCGCTATGCGCCGGCACACAGCCGGATAGCGCTGCGGCTGGGGCCGGAAAACATCGTGGTTGAAGACACTGGTACAGGTGTGTCGGACGAGCAGCTGGCGCGGCTTGGTGAACGTTTCTGGCGCCCGCCTGGTCAGGCGCAGAGCGGCAGTGGCCTGGGCCTGTCGATTGTGAAAAACATTGCACAGCTGCATGGCCTGCAGCTGTGCTTCAGTCACGCCGTGCCGCAGGGACTACGCGTGACGCTGACCGGGCTACGCACGGGCGCTAAATCTCAACCTGCGTGCCCAGCTCAATGACCCGGTTAGGCGGAATTTCAAACTGATCCGGCGCGCGCAGCGCATTGCGCTGCAGCGTCAGGAACAGTTTGCCGCGCAGGCGCAGATACCAGGGCCGCTTGCCGATGATCAGCGATTCATGTGACATAAAGAATGACGTTTCCATCATCCGGCAGTTAAGCCCCTCCAGCCCGCAGCGGTGAAAAATCTCCTCCACGTTTGGCGTCTCACGCCAGCCGTAGCTCGCCACCACGCGCCAGAATGTGGGCGACAGCTGTTCAATCGTTACCCGGCGTACGTTATGCACATAGGGTGAATCTTCCGTGCGCAGCGTCAGCAGCACCACGCGCTCATGCAGCACCTTGTTGTGCTTGAGGTTATGCAGCATCGCGAAGGGGATCACGTTCAGTGCACGCGACATATATACCGCCGTCCCCGGTACGCGTACCGGCGGTGATTTTTCCAGTGAAGCGATCATCGCGTCCAGCGAGTTGCCGTGCTCATGCATGCGGCGCAGCAGACGAAAGCGTTCACTTTTCCAGGTCGTCATGATGATGAACATCATTAGCGCCAGCGTCAGCGGCAGCCAGCCGCCGGAGAAAACTTTGATCAGGTTAGCGGAGAACAGCGACACATCGATACAGAGCATCGCGGCCAGCATCAGCATGACCAGATAACGGTTCCAGTGCCAGTTCTGAATTGCCACCGTGGCACAGAGGATCGCGGTCAGCACCATGGTGCCGGTCACGGCAATGCCGTAGGCCGCGGCCAGATTACTGGAGTGCTCAAAGCCGACAATCACAATTACCACCGCGGCGTAGAGCAGCCAGTTGATCACCGGGATATAGATCTGCCCTGACTCCTCTTCAGAGGTGTGAACAATGCGCATCGGCGGCAGATAACCCAGTCGCACCGCCTGACGCGTCAGTGAAAAGACGCCGGAGATCACAGCCTGTGAGGCGATAACCGTCGCCAGCGTGGCAAGCAGCAGCATCGGGATCAGCATCCAGTCCGGTGCCAGCAGGAAAAACGGGTTCTTAATCGCTTCCGGATGCGCGAGCAGCAGCGCGCCCTGGCCAAAATAGTTCAGCACCAGCGAAGGCAGCACCACCACAAACCACGCCAGACGGATCGGAAATTTGCCGAAGTGCCCCATGTCCGCATAGAGCGCTTCAACGCCGGTGATCGCCAGCACCACCGCGCCCAGCGCAAAAAAGGAGACGGACTTGTACTGAACGAAGAAGTGCAGCGCCCAGTAAGGATTCATCGCGTGAAGGACATCAGGATTATTCAGAATGCTGCGCGCGCCCAGCACCGCCAGCACCAGAAACCATACCAGCATAACCGGCGCAAACAGCTTGCCTACAATACCGGTGCCCTGTTTCTGGATCATAAACAGCAGCGTCAGCACGGCGATCGCCAGCGGGACGATCCAGGTATCAAGACCGGGCGCGGCGATCTCCAGTCCCTCAATCGCTGAGAGCACGGATACGGCCGGAGTAATTACGACCTCACCATAAAAGAAGCTGCCGCCAATCAGCCCCATGATCACCAGAACGGCAGTGGCACGCGCGCCGGTATGACGACCCGCCAGCGACATCAGCGTCAGAATGCCGCCTTCACCGGCATTGTCGGCGCGCATGACGTAGCTGATGTATTTCAGCGACACCACCAGAATCAGCAGCCAGAAGATCAGCGACAAAAAGCCGAAGACCGCTTCGCGTTCAACGCCAAAGCCGAACTGACCGGAAAGGCATTCACGTAAGGTATACAGCGGACTGGTACCAATATCGCCATAGACCACGCCGATTGCCGCAAGCGTGACGGCGCCAAGAGACTGTTTCTTATCCGAGCTCATAGGGTGTCTTGTGTTGGAGCCGTGACGACTCAGGCCATCAAAAAGCGCACAGTATGCACACAATTGGCAGAAACCAACAGACAGCGCTGTTGATTATGCGCAGCGTAATCTGCTTTTTCGCCGAAAATCAGGCAGAAAACGGCATGAAAACCGCACGTTGTGCTGCCACAACCTTCTGAAACAAAAAAGCTGACGGCTATCAACGCATTCAAGCATGATAAACAGTAGAGTATTGCGCTCGCCAGACCGTAACGGCACCAGGTTCAGAAGGACAATGATGTGATTATGGCTCAACCCCATCTGTTGGCAGAAAGAATTTCCCGACTGAGTAATGCGCTGGAAAAAGGGCTGTATGAACGGCACCATGCCATTCGCCTCTGCCTGCTGGCAGCGTTAAGCGGCGAAAGCGTGTTTTTACTCGGCCCGCCTGGCATTGCCAAAAGCCTGATCGCCCGCCGTCTTAAATACGCTTTTCAGCACGCCCGCGCCTTTGAATACCTGATGACCCGTTTTTCCACGCCGGAAGAGGTGTTTGGTCCGCTGTCGATCCAGGCCCTGAAAGATGAGGGACGCTATCAGCGTCTGACCAGAGGCTATCTGCCGGATGCGGAGATCGTTTTCCTGGATGAGATATGGAAAGCGGGTCCGGCTATTCTGAACACGCTGCTGACCGCCATTAACGAGCGGCGCTTCCGGAACGGCGACTGCGAAGAGGCGATTCCGATGCGTTTGCTGGTGACCGCCTCAAACGAACTGCCGGAAGCAGACAGCGGCCTTGAAGCGCTCTATGACCGCATGCTGATCCGCCTGTGGCTGGATAACGTGCATGAGAAGCAGAACTTCCGCAGCATGCTGACCCACCAGCAGGATGAAAACCTTAACCCGGTCGCGGAGTCGCTCTGCATCAGTGATGAAGAGTATCTGCAGTGGCAAAAAGGCATCAGTCAGGTCAGGCTGCCTGACGATGTGTTTGAGCTTATCTATCAGCTGCGTCAGCAGCTGGAAAATCTGCCGGATGCGCCCTATATCTCCGATCGCCGCTGGAAAAAGGCGATCCATCTGCTGCAGGCCAGCGCCTTTTACAGCGGGCGAACCGCGATTGCGCCTATCGATCTGGTGCTGCTGAAAGATTGCCTCTGGCATGACATCGCTTCAATGACGCTGCTGGATCGCGAAATGGATGCGCTGATGACGCAGCACGCCTGGCAGCAGCAGGCGATGCTGCACCGGCTGCAGCAGATCACTGCGCAGCGTCTGGCACTGCAGCAGCAGCAGAGCGTGACGCAGGCGCTGACGCTGGAGAAGCACAGCGGCATGTTCAGCCGTAAGCCACATTATGAGCTGCCGGAGTCTGTTGCCGGCGAACAGCTGACCCTGATGCTGCAGCAGCCGCTGACGCTGCACGATATGCAGGTCAGCCATATAGTAGTAAGCCGCGAGGCCCTGGTTCAGTGGCTGCTGAAAGGCGGAGATATGCGCGGCAAGCTGAACGGTATCGGCTTTGCACAGTCGCTCGATCTGCTGGTCGATACCCATCACTGCCTGACGCTGCGCGATGTCAGCCTGCAGTCCACGCGCCTGACCCTGCCCGGGGCGGCAAGTCTGCAGGCGCTGCCGCCGGAGATCGTAGAGGAATATGATGCGCTGGAGACCCGTTTGCGGGCGCAGCGCGCGCTGTTCAGCCAGCATCAGCGCTGCCTGTTTATCAGTGATGACTGGCTGGCACGCATTGAGACCAGCCTGCAGGATGTGGCAGAGCAGCTGAAACAGGCGCGGAAATGATCTCGCTGGAAACGCTCAGTACATTGCTCTCAATTGGCGAAGCAGAGCTGATTGATGAGCTGATTCTGGCGCTGCTGGCTACTCCGCAGCTGGCGCTGTTTTTCGAGAAATTTCCCCGCATGAAGCAGGCGATGTTGCGCGATCTGCCGCGCTGGCGTGCTGAAATCACCGGGCAGATGAAAGCGACGCCGGTACCCGCTGCGCTGGCGCAGGAGTTTCAGCTGTTTGAGCAGTTACAGCTGCTCAGCAGCCGTGATTTCAGTGCTCAGCTGCCGCACCTCCTTGATCAGTTGCAAAGACTGCCCTCTCCTTTTCTCACCGAAGCCGGTACGCTGCTGCAGCGTAATGAAGGCCCGGAACTGAGCCATGCACAGCACCGGCTGTTTCTGCAGCGCTGGCGACTGAGCCTGACGCTGCAGACGCTGACGCTGAATGAAACGTTACTCGAGGCGCAGCGTGAACGGCTGCTGGCAGAACTGCAGCAGCGTATGGCGCTGAGCGGCCAGCTGGCACCGGTGCTGACTGATGAAGATGAAGCGGCCGCCGGCCGGCTGTGGGATCTCAGTAAAGCTTCACTGCAGCCAGGCGACTACGCGCTGATTGTGCAATATGGTGATTTTCTGGCGCAGCAGCCGGAGCTGATGCAGCTGGCACAGCAGCTGGGTCGCAGCCGCGAAGCCAAATCGGTGCCGGCACGTGATGCACCGCTGGAAGCGTTCCACCAGCTGGTGCATGAGCCAGACAATGTACCGGAAGAGGTCAGTGGTATTCATCAGAGCGATGATGTGCTGCGTCTGCTGCCGCCGGAGCTGGCTGCGCTCAGTATCAGTGAACTGGAGCTGGAATTTTACCGGCGTCTGGTAGAAAAACGCCTGCTGACCTATCGCCTGCAGGGTGATGCCTGGCATGAAAAAACCGCGCTGAGGCCGGTAAGCCATCAGCAGCATGAAACCGAGCCGCGCGGCCCGTTTATTGTCTGCGTGGATACGTCCGGTTCGATGGGCGGTTTTAATGAACGCTGCGCCAAAGCCTTTTGCCTCGCGCTGCTGAAAATTGCCCTGGCAGATCGGCGTCGCTGCTACATTATGCTGTTTGCCCATGAGGTGGTCGGCTATGAGCTTACCGCCGATAACGGCATTGAACAGGCGATTCGTTTCCTCAGCCAGCGTTTTCGCGGCGGCACCGATCTGACGGCCTGCCTGAGTGCCGTGGTGCAGCGCATGGAAGGCAGCCAGTGGCAGGAGGCAGACGCGGTGATCATCTCTGACTTTATTGCCCAGCGCCTGCCGGAAGAGCTGATTAACATCGTGAAACAGCGGCAGCGGATTCAGCAGCAGCGGTTTCACGCGGTGGCGATGTCGGCGCACGGCAAACCCGGCATTCTGCGCATTTTCGATCATATCTGGCGCTTTGATACCGGGCTAAAAAGCCGCCTGCTGCGCCGCTGGACGCGTTGATTCATCTGACAGAAATCCGCATTTGCTATAGTGAATGACCCGCTGTGTTTATTCAGCCTTACGGAGTTCACTGTGACAACCGCCGACGTATCCTGCCAACTGCCTGCTCCGACCCGCACCCCGCGCCTTTCCGGTGGCACGGCTGAAGAGAAGCGGGCCGAACTGCTCGCCTATTTCACCCGGACCTGGTCGCTCTATGAAAGCCTGTTCGACTGCCTGAGCGATGAGCGCGCCTGGTTTAATAAAGCCATTCCGCTGCGCCATCCGCTGATTTTTTATTTTGGCCATACCGCATCCTTTTATATCAACAAACTGATGGCAGGACGCTATCTCGATCGGCGCGTTGACGCACGCATTGAGGCGATGATGGCCATTGGTGTGGATGAGATGAGCTGGGACGATCTCAACGACAACCATTACGACTGGCCCGATGTGGCAGAAGTGCGCGATTATCGCGGCAAAGTAAAAGCGCTGGTGACTGACTTTATCCGTACTATGCCGCTTGAGCTGCCGATTGGCTGGGAGAGTCCGGCCTGGGTCATTTTGATGGGCATTGAACATGAGCGCATCCATCTGGAGACCTCCAGCGTCCTGATCCGCCAGCTGCCGCTGGAATGGGTGCAGCCGCAGCCGGCCTGGCCTGCCTGCCCGCTGGCGCGTCACGATCGCGCCGCCGTACCGGAAAACAGCCTGGTTGCGCTGGCGGGTGGATCGGTGCTGCAGGGAAAAACAGATGATACTTACGGCTGGGATAATGAGTATGGCCACCAGAAAACTGAGCTCAGACCGTTTCAGGCCAGCAAAATGCTGGTCAGCAATGCTGAATTTTATCAGTTTGTCGCGGCCGGCGGCTATCAGACAGCGCGCTGGTGGGATGAAGAGGGAGAGGGCTGGCGTAAATTTGCCGGCGTACAGATGCCCACTTTCTGGGTCGGTGATATTACACAACCTGACGCGCTGCGCCTGCGCCTGATGACGCAAGAGGTGCCGATGCCGTGGGACTGGCCGGCTGAAGTTAATCAGCTGGAGGCGGCCGCCTTCTGCCGCTGGCTGGCAGAAGAGAGCGGTAAGGCGATTCAGCTGCCGTGTGAGGCGGAGTACATGCTGCTGCGCGAACAGGTCAGCGGCGATCAGCCAGACTGGACGCAGGCACCCGGTAATATCAACCTGGCGTACCACGCCTCTTCCTGCCCGGTGGATCATTTTGCTCAGGGCGATTTCTTTGATTTGGTGGGTAACGTCTGGCAGTGGACCACTACGCCAATCAATGGCTTTGAAGGATTCCGCGTACATCCTCTGTATGACGATTTTTCCACCCCTACGTTTGATGGAAAGCATGCAATCATCAAAGGCGGCAGCTGGATCTCAACCGGTAATGAGGCGTTAAAATCGTCGCGCTACGCTTTTCGTCGTCACTTTTTCCAGCATGCCGGTTTCCGTTATGTGGTGTCAGCGCATAAAGAGAGTATGCAACTTAACCCGTATGAAACTGACAGCATGGTGTCGCAGTATCTCGACTTCCAGTACGGACCGGGCTACTACGGCGTAGAAAACTATGCGGAAAAACTGGTTGAGCTGGTGCTGCCGCACTGCCGTCAGCACGGGCATGCGCTGGATATCGGCTGTGCCACCGGTCGCGCCAGCTTTGCCCTGGCGCGTCACTTTGCCGCCGTTACCGGCATGGACTACTCCGCGCGCTTTATTGATGTGGCGCTGCAGCTTACTTCCGGTGAGGATTTCCGCTATGTGGTACCGGAGGAGGGCGAGCTGGTTGCGTATCGCCAGGTGCGGCTGAAGGAGATCGGAATTGACCGGCAGCAGGCTGAACGGATCCGGTTCGTTCAGGGTGACGCCTGCAACCTGAAGCCGCAGCCGGATCGGTACGATCTGGTGCTGGCCGCCAATCTGATTGATCGTCTGCGTCAGCCAAAGCGTTTCCTGCAGGATATTACGCCGATGATCCGTCAGGGCGGCGTGCTGGCCATCTCTTCACCTTACACCTGGCTTGAGGCGTTCACGCCTAAAGAGAACTGGCTGGGCGGTATCCGTGAAAACGGTGAGGCGCTGACAACCAGTCAGGCACTGCAGCGCCTTCTGCGCGATGAGTTTGAAGAAATCGCTCCGCCACAGGATGTGCCCTTTGTGATCCGCGAAACCGCACGCAAGTTTCAGCACACTCAGGCGCAGCTTACGCTCTGGCGTAAACGCTAAAAGCGTGCAGACTGCGGCATGCCCGCAGTCTGCATCTTGCCTGCCCCGCTAAATTCCTGCACATTCACCTCTGTTCAGCGAAGAAGAATTTAAGAGGAAGGATGATGGCAGAACATCTGCAACTGGATAATCTCGACCGCGGCATACTCAATGCGCTGCTGGAGAATGCCCGTACGGCTTACGCAGAGCTGGCAAAGCAGTTCAATGTCAGCCCCGGCACGATTCATGTCCGCGTCGAGAAAATGCGCCAGGCCGGTATTATTCTGGGCACGCGCGTGGAGATCGATCCGCGCCAGCTGGGGTTCGATGTTTGCTGCTTTATTGGCATCATTCTGAAGAGCGCACGCGACTATCCGGCAGCGCTCAGCAAGCTTGAGGCGCTGGATGAAGTGGTTGAAGCCTGGTATACCACCGGCCACTACAGCATTTTCATTAAGGTTATGTGTCGATCTATCGATGCGCTGCAGCAGGTGCTGATCAACAAGATCCAGACCATTGATGAGATCCAGTCCACTGAAACCCTGATCTCACTGCAAAACCCGATCATGCGTACCATCAAGCCCTGAATCACATCAGTCTGTGCATAAAGTTATGCAGAAAGGATCCGGCGCGGTAACTGGTTTGTCCGCGGATGCTTTCTGTTATTAACCCTGTTTTCCACAGGTGGATCACGGCTTGATCACAGCGTACAATGCCTGCCTTTAGTGCGGGAGACGATCATGGCTGATATTACCTTAATCACTGGCAGTACCCTTGGCAGTGCCGAATATGTCGCAGAACATCTGGAAGAGAAGCTGCAGGATGCAGACTTCGAAACCAGCGTACTGCACGGCCCGGCGCTTGATGAGGTGCCTGCATCGGGTATCTGGCTGGTGGTGACTTCCACACACGGTGCCGGTGAATTGCCTGACAATCTGCTGCCTTTTTATGAGGCGCTGCAGACAGAAAAACCCGATCTCTCTGCCGTGCGCTTTGGTGCTATAGGCATCGGCAACCGCGAATACGATCTTTTCTGCGGCGCAATAAAAACGCTGGAGGCCCAGCTGATCGCGCTGGGTGCCACGCGCATCGGTGAACGGCTGGAAATTGACATGCTTGAGCATGAGATACCGGAAGATGCCGCTGAAGCCTGGGTAACGGGCTGGATTGAACAGATCTGACGGATCGTGGCTGGCAGGGGATCGGGAAATAGTGACGATCCCCAGACGATTACACTGTATTTATCCTGGATCCTGCCGATCGCCTGTGGATAAAACAGCCTGAATCATGCGTATAACCGGTAGTTATCCCAGTAATAACTGCTGATGCTTTTTTAATCTGTGGATAACTAGCAAAGTTGATCCCAGCTTATCTGGATCAGGATCACCGATCTTTCACAGCAAACGATCCTTCTCAGGCCGATGTAAAATAACGGGTTTGCCACGTTATCCACAGAAACCGGCGATCCTAATAAGAGATCTAACAAGAAGATCATATAAAAGAGTAAAGATCCTTTCTATAAACACGCAGGATCCGCCGCTTTCGCCTGAACCATAATTTCAGTAGAATCCACCGCCCAGGGCAACGATCCCTGTCTGAACTTTAACGAGGACCCACTTCATGTTTTATCCAGATCCTTTTGACGTCATCGTAATCGGTGGTGGTCATGCGGGTACCGAAGCCGCCATGGCGGCCGCCCGAATGGGTCAGCAAACGCTGTTACTCACGCATAACATCGACACGCTGGGACAAATGTCCTGCAATCCGGCGATCGGTGGTATCGGAAAGGGACACCTGGTAAAGGAAGTGGACGCCCTCGGCGGCCTGATGGCCACCGCGATCGATCAGGCAGGTATTCAGTTTAGGATACTAAACGCCAGTAAAGGCCCGGCGGTACGTGCTACGCGTGCACAGGCGGACCGTGTACTGTACCGCCAGGCGGTACGCACTGCGCTGGAGAACCAGCCCAACCTGATGATCTTCCAGCAGGCGGTTGACGATCTGATCGTTGAAAACGATCGGGTGGTCGGTGCCGTCACGCAGATGGGACTGAAGTTCCGGGCGAAAACGGTTGTGCTGACCGTCGGCACGTTCCTTGATGGCAAGATTCATATCGGTCTTGATAATTACAGCGGTGGTCGTGCTGGCGATCCGCCTTCTGTCCCGCTGGCAAAACGGCTGCGGGCGCTGCCGCTGCGCGTAAATCGTCTCAAGACCGGTACACCACCGCGTATTGATGCGCGCTCTATCGATTTCTCTGTCCTGACGCCACAGCACGGCGATACGCCGATGCCGGTGTTCTCGTTTATGGGCAATACGGCACAGCATCCGCAGCAGGTTCCCTGCTGGATCACCTATACCAACGAACAGACGCATGATGTGATCCGCAACAATCTCGATCGCAGTCCGATGTATGCCGGCGTTATTGAGGGAATTGGTCCGCGTTACTGCCCGTCGATTGAAGACAAAGTCATGCGCTTTGCCGATCGTAATGCTCATCAGATCTTCCTTGAGCCGGAAGGACTGACCAGCAATGAGATCTACCCGAACGGCATTTCCACCAGTCTGCCCTTTGATGTGCAGATGCAGATTGTCCGCTCAATGAAAGGGCTGGAGAACGCCACCATTGTGCGTCCTGGCTATGCTATCGAGTACGATTTCTTCGATCCGCGCGATCTGAAACCCACGCTGGAGAGCAAGTTTATTCAGGGTCTCTTCTTCGCTGGCCAGATCAACGGCACCACCGGTTATGAAGAAGCTGCAGCCCAGGGGCTGCTGGCTGGCCTCAACGCTGCGCGCCAGTCTGCGGACAAAGAGGGCTGGGCACCGCGCCGCGATCAGGCTTATCTTGGCGTGCTGGTCGATGACCTCTGCACGCTGGGTACCAAAGAGCCCTACCGCATGTTTACCTCACGCGCCGAGTATCGTCTGATGCTGCGCGAAGACAATGCGGATCTGCGTCTGACTGAAACGGGCCGCGAGCTGGGCCTGGTCGATGATACGCGCTGGGCGCGCTATAACCAGAAGCTCGAAGCGATTGAGCTGGAACGCCAGCGTCTGCGCAGCCTGTGGGTACATCCGAAGTCAGAGAATGTGGCTGACGTAAACAGCATCATCAGTGCACCGCTGACAAAAGAGGCCAGCGCAGAGGATCTGCTGCGTCGTCCGGAGATGACTTATGCCCGGCTGATGACGCTGCCGGATTATGGTCCGGCGCTGTCTGATGAGCAGGCGGCTGAGCAGGTTGAAATCCAGGTTAAATATGAAGGTTATATTGCGCGTCAGCAGGAGGAGATAAACCGCCAGCTGCGCAATGAGAACACTTTACTGCCTGTCACGCTTGATTACCGTCAGGTCAATGGCCTGTCAAACGAAGTGATCGCCAAGCTCAACGATCATAAGCCGACCTCAATCGGCCAGGCATCGCGTATTTCCGGCATCACGCCAGCCGCGATCTCAATTCTGCTGATCTATCTCAAAAAACAGGGTCTGCTGCGTAAAAGCGCCTGACCGACCATCGGGGCAGCTCCGGCTGCCCCTGTTAACGGAAACATCGCTGTGATTAACAAACTCTCCCGGCTGCTCGACGCAGCAAATATTTCGCTCTCCGATCAACAAAAACAGCAGCTGGTTGGCTATGTGGAGCTGCTGCACAAGTGGAATAAAGCGTATAACCTGACTTCAGTACGCGATCCGCAGCAAATGCTGGTACGCCATATCCTCGACAGCGTGGTGGTAGAGCCGCATCTGCAGGGGGAACGCTTTATTGATGTGGGTACCGGACCGGGACTGCCGGGTATTCCCCTGGCCATTGTCCGTCCGCAGGCGCATTTTACGCTGCTGGACAGCCTGGGTAAGCGGGTACGCTTTCTGCGTCAGGTGCAGCATGAGTTAGGACTTACTAACATCACGCCAGTGCAGAGCCGGGTTGAAGAGTTCCCGGCAGATCCGCCGTTTGATGGCGTTATCAGCCGGGCATTTGCCTCGCTGGAGGATATGCTGACCTGGTGCCGCGCATTACCCGGCACACACGGACGCTTTTATGCGCTGAAAGGCGTACGTCCGGATGAGGAGATCGCTTCGCTGCCGGCAGGCTTTAGCGTGGAAAAAATTGAAGCTTTACGCGTTCCGGAACTGGAAGGCGAACGTCATCTTGTGGTGATTTCGCAGCAATAACCCTGTAAAAAGCAGGGTTTTTATTCAGCTTCTGGCCCCGGAAGGGTCGTCAGAGCTGAATAAAAAAACAGCGGTTGAACACGCTGTGACAAACGCTTTTATTCGGCAGGGGAGGGGAAAGGCGTTAACATCTTTCGCCGTAATTATCCGAAAAGCGTTGTTACATTTAACGATTAATTCACAATTCATTGCCACTAATGTCACATGATAACGGCTGTTTTCCGCTTTCGATTATCACGCAGGGAAATATGACACGGCAATAAATCGGCGGGCGTAATATTATTATTTCGATTTTAATTCTGCCTGCAGTGTCAACCGGATGTTTTTATCAGAAAAGAGTGAGCTGAAGCAGATTTAAATTTATAACAAGCTGATTTTAAAAGGTTAACAAGGGCGTTTTATTCGTGCGCATTATGCATTCTGGTAAAATTTTCAGCGCCTTATTGTTTATTATGTGATCTGCAGCACGCTTTATATCCCGCTTTAGCTGAAAAACAGCAACTTTCCTGATGGCTTTCCGGGTTAGGAATCTTTGGAAAAATAGCCCTTCAGAAAGAAATTTAAATAATTGTTCACCTTTTCGCTACTTAGCGATTGAAATCGCAGGTGCGGCCCGTATAATTTGCACGGCTTTTGCTGCTTGACTCAAAACGGCAAAGGCAGTCTTATACGACACGCGACATACCCCGTTCGGGGCAGGAGAGTTAAGCGTCATGTCAGTGTCTCTTTACAGTGTGAAATTAGCCCGAGCCGTTCTGGTTGTCCAGCTGGTGACGTTTGTCGTAATCGGTGCGCTGTTTGCCCTGAAAGATGTTGCCTGGGGCGCCTCTGCTATCGCGGGTGGTGTGGCAGCCTGGCTGCCAAACATACTGTTCACGTTTTTAGCCTGGCGTCTGCAGGATCAATCGCCGGCTAAAGGGCGTGTCGCCTGGAGTTTCGCCCTGGGTGAAGTTCTTAAGGTGTTTGCCACCGTTATTTTTCTCGCTGTGGCGTTAGGTGGGTTCGGAGCGGTCTTCTGGCCACTCGCAATCACCTGGTTATCGGTGCTGGTGGTGCAAATCGTCGCGCCGGCTGTAATTAACAACAAAGGGTAAGAGGCATCATGGCCGCAGGAGAAATCTCAACGCCGCAGGAATACATAGGACATCATCTGACGCATCTTCAGATGGACCTGCGTACTTTCGAGCTGGTGAATGCACACGACGCGCCAGCAACATTCTGGACGTTAAACCTGGACTCCATGTTTTTCTCTGTTGCACTCGGAGTATTATTCCTTGTGCTGTTCCGCAAAGTGGCGAAAAGCGTCACCAGCGGTGTGCCAGGGAAAATGCAGGCGGCTATCGAGCTGGTTGTCGGCTTTGTTGATAGCAACGTTCGCGACATGTACCACGGTAAAAGTAAAGTTATCGCCCCGCTGGCTCTGACAATTTTTGTCTGGGTCTTCCTGATGAACTTCATGGATCTGCTGCCTATTGATTTGCTGCCGTTTATTGGTGAGCACTATCTGGGCCTGCCGGCGCTGCGCGTCGTGCCGTCAGCAGACGTGAACATCACGCTATCTATGGCGCTGGGCGTATTTATTTTGATTCTGTTCTACAGCATCAAAATGAAAGGGGTAGGCGGCTTTGCCAAAGAGCTGACTCTGCAGCCTTTTAATCACCCGATCTTCATCCCCATCAACCTGATTCTTGAAGGTGTCAGCCTGCTGTCAAAACCGGTTTCACTCGGTCTGCGACTGTTCGGCAACATGTATGCGGGTGAGCTGATCTTTATCCTGATTGCCGGTCTGCTGCCGTGGTGGTCGCAGTGGGTGCTGAATGTGCCATGGGCCATTTTCCACATCCTGATTATTTCGCTGCAGGCTTTCATTTTCATGGTCCTCACGATTGTCTATCTGTCGATGGCATCTGAAGAACATTGATTTTTTTTCTCAACAACTTAAGCATAACTGAAACAAACTGGAGACTGTCATGGAAAACCTGAATATGGATCTGCTGTACATGGCTGCCGCTGTGATGATGGGTCTGGCGGCAATCGGTGCTGCGATCGGTATCGGCATCCTCGGAGGTAAATTCCTGGAAGGCGCAGCGCGTCAACCGGATCTGATCCCTCTGCTGCGTACGCAGTTCTTTGTTGTAATGGGTCTGGTGGATGCAATCCCGATGATCGCTGTTGGTCTGGGTCTCTACGTGATGTTTGCTGTCGCCTAAAGCCTGTAGCCATTGTTCACTCATGGCACCTGGTGTGATGAGGAACAGATTCTGCCGTTTATCAATGATAGCGGCAGAGCACGTTAACTTAATAAGAGGCATTGTGCTGTGAACATTAACGCAACAATCCTCGGCCAGGCCATCGCGTTCATCCTGTTTGTCGCGTTCTGCATGAAGTACGTATGGCCACCGATCATGGCTGCCATCGAAAAGCGCCAGAAAGAAATTGCTGAAGGCCTTGCTTCTGCTGAACGCGCGAAGAAAGATTTGGATCTCGCGCAGGCCAATGCGACCGACCAGCTGAAAAAAGCGAAGGAAGAAGCTCAGGTCATTATCGAGCAGGCGAACAAACGCCGTGCCCAGATTCTGGACGAAGCCAAAACCGAAGCCGAAACTGAACGTAACCGCATCGTCACTCAGGCGCAGGCAGAAATTGAAGCCGAGCGCTCACGTGCACGTGAAGAGCTGCGTAAACAGGTCGCGTTGCTGGCATTAGCTGGCGCCGAGAAAATCATCGAACGTTCCGTGGATGAAGCTGCTAACAGCGACATCGTTGATAAACTGGTCGCTGAACTGTAAGGAGGGAGGGGCTGATGTCTGATCTGATTACTGTAGCTCGCCCCTACGCCAAAGCAGCTTTTGACTTTGCTGTTGAGCATCAAAGTATCGAACGCTGGCAGACCATGCTGGCGTTTGCCGCAGAAGTGGCTCGCAACGAACAGATGGCAGAAGTACTCTCCGGTGCCTTAGCACCTGAAGCGTTATCTGCCTCTTTCAATGCAGTCTGTGGTGATCAACTTGATGAACACGCTCAGAACCTGATCAAGGTAATGGCGGAGAACGGACGTTTGACAGCGCTTCCAGCCGTACTGGAGCAATTTATTCAACTGCGTGACGCTTATGAAGCGACAGCCGAAGTTGATGTAATCTCCGCCAGTGCGCTGAGTGACAGCCAGCTGACCAAAATCAGCACCGCGATGGAAAAACGTCTGTCACGCAAAGTTAAGCTGAATTGCAAAATTGATAAGTCTGTATTGGCAGGTGTGGTTATCCGTGCGGGTGACCTGGTGATTGATGGCAGCGTGCGCGGCCGTCTTGACCGTCTGGCAGACGTCTTGCAGTCTTAAGGGGACTGGAGCATATGCAACTGAATTCCACCGAAATCAGCGAACTGATCAAGCAGCGCATTGCTCAGTTCAATGTCGTGAGTGAAGCTCACAACGAAGGTACTATTGTTTCTGTAAGTGACGGTATCATCCGCGTACACGGCCTGGCCGATGTTATGCAGGGTGAGATGATTGCCCTGCCGGGCAACCGTTACGCTATCGCACTGAACCTCGAGCGCGACTCGGTTGGTGCGGTCGTTATGGGCCCGTACGCTGACCTTGCCGAAGGCATGAAGGTTAAGTGCACCGGTCGTATTCTGGAAGTACCGGTTGGCCGTGGCCTGCTGGGTCGTGTGGTGAACACCCTGGGTGCACCTATCGACGGTAAAGGCGCAATCGACAACGACGGCTTCTCGCCAGTTGAAATGATTGCACCAGGCGTTATCGATCGTCAGTCTGTTGATCAGCCTGTTCAGACGGGCTACAAATCTGTCGATGCGATGATTCCAATCGGCCGTGGCCAGCGTGAGCTGATCATCGGTGACCGTCAGACCGGTAAGACTGCAATGGCTATCGACGCCATCATCAACCAGCGTGATTCAGGCATCAAGTGTGTCTACGTCGCGATTGGTCAGAAAGCGTCGACCATCTCTAACGTGGTTCGTAAGCTGGAAGAACACGGCGCGCTGGCTAACACCATCGTGGTTGTCGCTTCTGCATCGGAGTCTGCTGCACTGCAGTACCTGTCTCCATACGCGGGCTGTGCCATGGGCGAATACTTCCGCGACCGCGGTGAAGATGCGCTGATCGTTTACGATGATCTCTCTAAGCAGGCTATCGCTTATCGTCAGATCTCCCTGCTGCTGCGCCGTCCACCGGGCCGTGAAGCATTCCCAGGCGACGTGTTCTATCTCCACTCTCGTCTGCTGGAGCGTGCATCACGCGTAAGCGCTGACTACGTTGAGCGTTTCACCAACGGTGCTGTGAAAGGCCAGACCGGTTCTCTGACCGCGCTGCCAATCATTGAAACCCAGGCTGGTGACGTTTCTGCGTTCGTTCCGACCAACGTTATCTCGATCACTGATGGTCAGATCTTCCTGGAGTCGAACCTGTTCAACTCCGGTATCCGTCCAGCCGTTAACCCGGGTATCTCCGTATCCCGTGTTGGTGGTGCTGCACAGACCAAGATCATCAAGAAACTGTCCGGTGGTATTCGTACCGCGCTGGCACAGTATCGTGAACTGGCAGCGTTCTCTCAGTTCGCTTCCGATCTGGATGATGCAACGCGTAAACAGCTGAGCCACGGTCAGAAAGTGACCGAGCTGCTGAAACAGAAACAATATGCGCCAATGTCCGTTGCGCAGCAGGGTCTGGTGCTGTTTGCTGCTGAGCGCGGCTTCCTGAACGACGTTGAACTGGCGAAAATCGGCAGCTTCGAAGCCGCTCTGCTGGCGTACGCCGATCGCGAACACGCTGAGCTGATGGCTGAAATCAACCAGGCGGGTAACTACAACAACGATATCGAAGCGAAGCTGAAAGGCCTGCTCGAAACGTTTAAAGCAACCCAGTCCTGGTAATGTCTGGCGGCTTGTCTGAAAAGACAGGCCGCAAGGCTTTGAGGAGAAGCTAATGGCCGGCGCAAAAGAAATACGTACCAAGATCGGAAGCGTAAAAAATACGCAGAAGATCACCAAAGCGATGGAAATGGTCGCCGCCTCCAAAATGCGTAAAACGCAGGAACGCATGGCGGCCAGCCGTCCGTATGCAGATACCATGCGCAAAGTGATTGGTCACCTTGCACTGGGTAATCTGGAATACAAGCACCCTTACCTGGATGAGCGCGACGTTAAGCGCGTCGGCTACCTGGTCGTTTCGACTGACCGCGGGCTTTGTGGTGGTTTGAACATTAACCTGTTCAAAAAATTGCTGGCTGAAATGAAAGGCTGGGCAGACAAAGGCGTTCAGAGCGATCTGGCGATTGTCGGCTCAAAAGGCGTTTCATTCTTCGGCTCGGTCGGTGGCAACGTCGTGGCTCAGGTTACCGGCATGGGCGATAAGCCTGCGCTGTCTGATCTGATTGGCCCGGTAAAAGTTATGCTGCAGGCCTACGATGAAGGCCGTATCGACAAGCTGTATATCGTCAGCAACAAGTTTAACAACACCATGTCTCAGACTCCGACCATTACCCAACTGCTGCCGTTACCGCCAGCGGAAGGTGAAGAAGAGATGAAGGCGAAGACCTGGGATTACCTGTACGAACCCGATCCGAAGGCGCTGCTCGATACGCTGCTGCGTCGTTATGTCGAATCGCAGGTTTATCAGGGTGTGGTGGAAAACCTGGCCAGTGAGCAGGCCGCGCGTATGGTAGCGATGAAAGCCGCAACCGATAACGGCGGAAACCTGATCAAAGAGCTGCAGTTGGTCTACAACAAAGCTCGTCAGGCCAGCATCACCCAGGAACTTACCGAGATCGTCTCGGGAGCCTCCGCGGTTTAACCAGGCATATATCCTGTCGCCCGAGCGCGGCCGGATATTCTCGTATTAGGTAGAGGATTCAAGATGGCAGCTGGAAAGATTGTCCAGATTATCGGCGCCGTAGTTGACGTCGAATTCCCTCAGGACGCGGTACCACAGGTATACAGCGCTCTCGAGGTTAAGAATGGTGATACTCGTCTGGTGCTGGAAGTTCAGCAGCAGCTGGGTGGTGGCGTAGTACGTACTATCGCCATGGGTTCTTCTGACGGCCTGAAGCGCGGTCTGGAAGTAATCGATCTGAAAAAACCTATTCAGGTTCCGGTTGGTAAAGCGACCCTTGGCCGTATCATGAACGTGCTGGGCGAGCCTATCGACATGAAAGGCGACCTGACAGAAGAAGATGGCAGCGCAGTAGAGGTTTCCTCTATTCACCGCGCGGCGCCTTCTTATGAAGATCAGTCAAACTCGCAGGAACTGCTGGAAACCGGCATCAAGGTTATCGACCTGATGTGTCCGTTCGCTAAGGGCGGTAAAGTCGGTCTGTTCGGTGGTGCGGGCGTGGGTAAAACCGTAAACATGATGGAGCTGATCCGTAACATCGCGGCTGAGCACTCAGGTTATTCGGTCTTTGCTGGTGTAGGTGAGCGTACTCGTGAGGGTAACGACTTCTACCACGAAATGACTGACTCCAACGTTATCGATAAAGTAGCGCTGGTGTATGGCCAGATGAACGAGCCGCCGGGTAACCGTCTGCGCGTAGCACTGACCGGTCTGACCATGGCGGAAAAATTCCGTGATGAAGGCCGTGACGTTCTGCTGTTCATCGACAACATCTACCGTTATACCCTGGCAGGTACTGAAGTGTCTGCACTGCTGGGCCGTATGCCATCTGCGGTAGGTTATCAGCCAACGCTGGCTGAAGAGATGGGTGTGCTGCAGGAGCGTATTACCTCCACCAAGACCGGTTCAATCACCTCCGTACAGGCCGTTTACGTTCCTGCGGATGACCTGACTGACCCGTCTCCGGCAACCACCTTTGCTCACCTGGACTCAACCGTTACGCTGAGCCGTCAGATCGCCTCTCTGGGTATCTACCCGGCCGTTGACCCGCTGGATTCTACCAGCCGTCAGCTGGATCCACTGATCGTGGGTCAGGAGCACTATGACGTCGCACGTGGCGTACAGTCACTGCTGCAGCGTTACCAGGAGCTGAAAGACATCATCGCCATCCTCGGTATGGACGAGCTGTCTGAAGAAGATAAACTGCTGGTGGCACGTGCGCGTAAGATCCAGCGCTTCCTGTCTCAGCCATTCTTCGTTGCTGAAGTCTTCACCGGTTCTCCGGGTAAATACGTGACGCTGAAAGATACCATTCGTGGTTTCAAAGGCATCATGGAAGGCGAATTCGACCACCTGCCAGAGCAGGCGTTCTACATGGTCGGCGCTATCGAAGAAGCCGTAGAAAAAGCGAAGAAACTGTAATAACGGTTTCCCGGGAGGAATGGTATGGCTATGACTTATCATCTGGACGTGGTCAGCGCGGAGCAGCAGATGTTCTCCGGTCTGGTACAGCGTATCCAGGTGTCAGGTAGCGAAGGCGAGCTGGGGATCCACCCGGGCCACGCCCCGCTGCTGACTGCCATCAAGCCTGGCATGATTCGCATCGTGAAACAGCACGGCGACGAGGAGTATATCTACCTCTCCGGCGGCGTGCTGGAAGTACAGCCGGGCAGCACGACCGTTCTGGCCGACACCGCTATTCGCGGTGAAGACCTTGACGAAGCGCGCGCGCTGGAAGCGAAACGTAAAGCAGAAGAGCACATGAACAGCAGCCACGGCGACGTGGACTACGCTCAGGCCTCTGCGGAGCTGGCGAAAGCTATCGCGAAACTGCGTGTTATCGAGCTGACCAAAAAAGCGATGTAATCAGGCTTTATGCGTCATGAAATGCCAGCCCACCGGGCTGGCATTTTTTTTGCTCCGCGCCCGGCAAACCTGTTGTTATGCTCTGTCTCTGATCCCCCTTTCCGCTTTCCTCCGGTTGTCTAATTTCGCCACGAGAAAAATGTAGTAATCTCAGGGGTAAACCTTACACTTTCGAAAGTTAAATTGAGTCTGGAAAATTATGTCTGTAAGCGCGATGAGTGTGGTGATCCTGGCCGCTGGCAAAGGCACCCGTATGTATTCCGATCTGCCTAAAGTTCTGCACACGCTGGCAGGTAAACCCATGGTGCAGCATGTTATTGATGCTGCCACCGGGCTTGGCGCCCGGCAGGTCCATCTGGTCTATGGTCACGGTGGTGAGCTGCTGCAGCAAAAGCTGGCGCACAACACCCTGAACTGGGTGCTGCAGGCGGAACAGCTGGGTACCGGACACGCTATGCAGCAGGCGGCGCCCTTCTTTGCGGATGACGAAGATATTCTGATGCTGTATGGCGACGTCCCGCTTATCTCGCAGGCAACGCTGCAGCAGCTGCGCGCGGCAAAACCCGCTGGCGGCATCGGGCTGCTGACCGTGGTGCTGGATAACCCCACCGGCTATGGCCGGATTGTGCGGGAAAACACGATCGTGACCGGCATTGTTGAACAGAAGGATGCATCTGCTGAGCAGCTGGCTATTCAGGAGATCAACACCGGTATCCTGATCGCCAGCGGGGGCGATCTCCGGCGCTGGCTGGCACAGCTGGATAACAATAACGCGCAGGGCGAGTTCTACATCACCGATATCATCGCGATGGCGCATCAGGAAGGCCGCGTGATTAATACCGTTCATCCGGCGCGCATCAGTGAAACGGAAGGCGTAAATAACCGTCTGCAGCTGGCTACGCTGGAGCGTGCTTTTCAGCAGGAGCAGGCGGAAAAGCTGCTGCTGGCGGGCGTAATGCTGCGCGATCCGGCGCGTTTTGATCTGCGCGGTACGCTGGCGCACGGGCGCGACGTGGAGATTGATACCGGCGTCATCATCGAAGGGGATGTCACGCTCGGCAACCGGGTAAAAATTGGCACCGGCTGCGTGATCAAAAACAGCATTCTGGGTGATGACTGTGAGATCAGCCCTTACTCTGTGATTGAAGACGCGACGCTGGCTGCAGCCTGCACGGTCGGGCCGTTTGCCCGGCTGCGCCCGGGCAGCGAGCTGGCGGAGCAGGCGCACGTTGGCAACTTTGTAGAAATGAAAAAAGCCACGCTCGGCAAAGGCTCCAAGGCGGGCCACCTCTCCTACCTGGGTGATGCCGAAATAGGCGCGGGCGTTAACATCGGGGCAGGCACCATCACCTGCAACTACGATGGGGCTAACAAATTCAAAACGATTATTGGTGACGACGTCTTTGTCGGCTCCGATACGCAGCTGGTGGCGCCGGTGCGCGTGGCCGCCGGTGCAACGATTGCCGCCGGTACCACGGTGATGAAAGATGTCACCGCCGCCGATCTGGTCTACAACCGCAAAGAACAGCAGCAGAAAGCGGGCTGGCAGCGCCCGGTGAAGAAAAAATAAATTTTAAGGGCCGGCAAAGATCGGCCCGTTTAGCAGTGCTATAACGATATCCCCACTCTCTACAAGGCTCGGGGAACCGGCGTAGCCGGAAATCAGGTCAGATGACAACGCAATGGCCGAACGCCATGAAGTCAGGAAACGAATATGTGTGGAATTGTTGGAGCAGTAGCGCAGCGTGACATTGCAGAGATCCTGCTGGAAGGTCTGCGTCGTCTGGAGTATCGCGGTTATGACTCAGCCGGTCTGGCGGTCGTTGATCGTCAGGGGCACGTGACGCGTCTGCGTCGCGTAGGCAAAGTGGCTAATCTGGCGGAGGCCGCAGATCAGCAGCCGCTGATTGGCGGTACCGGTATTGCCCACACCCGCTGGGCTACGCACGGTGAACCTTCAGAGGCAAATGCGCATCCGCACGTCTCAGAGCAGATCATCGTGGTGCATAACGGCATTATCGAAAATCATGAGCCGCTGCGTGCGCAAATGATCGAACGTGGCTACCATTTTGCCTCCGAGACGGACACCGAAGTGGTGGCGCATCTGGTGCACTGGGAGCAGAAGCAGGGCGGTACGCTGCGCGAGGTGATCCTGCGCGTGATCCCACAGCTGCGCGGTGCTTACGGTATGGTTATCATGGACAGCCGCGATCCGTCGGTGCTGGTAGCCGCGCGCTCCGGCAGTCCGCTGGTGATTGGCCGTGGTGTGGGCGAGAACTTTATCGCATCCGATCAGCTGGCACTGCTGCCGGTTACCCGCCGCTTTATCTACCTGGAAGAGGGCGATATTGCTGAGGTTACCCGCCGCGAAGTCACTATCATCGATCGCGAAGGCCATCAGGTACAGCGTGCCGAGATCGAATCAAACGCGCAGTATGACGCGGGTGATAAAGGGATCTATCGCCACTATATGCAGAAAGAGATCTACGAGCAGCCTAACGCCATCAAAAACACGCTGGCGGGTCGCTTCCACGACGGGATTGTCGATCTGCGCGAGCTGGGTGAGCATGCAGAGTCGCTGCTGAGCAAAGTAGAGCATATCCAGATTATCGCCTGCGGCACCTCCTACAACTCCGGTATGGTATCGCGCTACTGGTTTGAATCACTGGCGAACATCCCCTGTGACGTTGAGATCGCTTCTGAGTTCCGCTACCGCAAATCCGCAGTACGTAAAAACAGCCTGCTGATCACCCTGTCGCAGTCGGGCGAAACCGCTGATACGCTGGCGGCCCTGCGCCTCTCTAAAGAGCTGGGTTATCTTGGCTCACTGGCTATCTGCAACGTGGCCGGTTCTTCACTGGTGCGCGAATCCGATCTGGCGCTGATGACCAAAGCGGGCACGGAAATTGGCGTGGCTTCCACGAAAGCCTTTACCACGCAGCTGACGGTACTGCTGATGCTGGTGGCTAAACTGGGCCGCCTGCACGGTATGAAGCCGGAAACCGAGCATGAGATTGTCCACGCGCTGCAGGCGCTGCCAAGCCGTATTGAGCAGATGCTGGCGCAGGACAAGATCATTGAGAGCCTGGCAGAAGATTTCTCTGACAAGCATCATGCACTGTTCCTTGGCCGCGGCGATCAATACCCGATTGCCATGGAAGGGGCGCTGAAGCTCAAAGAGATCTCCTATATTCATGCGGAAGCCTATGCGGCTGGCGAGCTGAAACACGGCCCGCTGGCGCTGATTGATGCTGATATGCCGGTGATCGTGGTCGCACCTAACAATGAGCTGCTGGAAAAACTGAAGTCCAACATCGAAGAAGTGCGCGCACGCGGTGGCCTGCTCTATGTCTTCGCCGATGGCGATGCAGGCTTCAGCGACAGCGAAGGGATGAAAATTATCTCACTGCCGCACGTGGAAGAGGTGATCGCCCCTATCTTCTACACCGTGCCGCTGCAGATGCTCTCTTATCATGTGGCGCTGATCAAAGGCACCGACGTGGACCAGCCGCGTAACCTGGCAAAATCGGTTACCGTTGAGTAATCGCTAAGCCGGACGGGCCTGCAACGGGCCCGCCCGGTTTTTATCTTCGTCATAAAACTGTCATATTTCGTACATTTCGCTGTCATCAAACTGTCCTATTTTCCCTCCAGCAGCAATCACTGACTCCAACTAAAACGGCGTTAAGCCTGATTTATACTCCCCCGGAGGGAACATGACACTGATGCGTAGCACCGTAGCCCGACTCCTCGCCGCCACTTTCGCCGTCAGCGCAGTTTCTGCGTTTGCCGCCACCGATCTGACGGGCGCTGGCGGGACCTTCCCGGCCCCGGTTTATGCCAAGTGGGCAGCAGAGTATCAGCAGGCCACCGGTAGCAAAATCAACTATCAGGGGATCGGCTCTTCGGGTGGCGTAAAGCAGATCATCGCGAAAACGGTGGATTTCGGTGCCTCTGATGCGCCGATGAAAGAGGAAGATCTGCAGAAAAATGGCCTGTTCCAGTTTCCGACCGTTATCGGTGGTGTGGTGCTGGCCGTTAACCTTCCGGGTGTGAAGTCAGGCGAGCTGACCCTTGACGGCAAAACCGTGGGTGACATCTATCTTGGCACCATCAAAAAGTGGAACGATCCGGCGATTGCTAAGCTGAACCCGGACCTGAAGCTGCCTGACACCAATATCAACGTTGTGCGCCGCGCCGATGGCTCCGGTACCTCCTTTGTGTTTACCAGCTACCTGACCAAAGTGAACAGTGACTGGGCAGGCAAAGTAGGCAAAGGCAACACCGTTAACTGGCCAACCGGCCTTGGCGGCAAAGGCAATGATGGCGTGGCCGCCTTTGTACAGCGTCTGCCAGGTTCAATTGGCTATGTCGAATATGCCTATGCGAAACAGAACAACCTGACCTACACCAAACTGCTGGATGCGGATGGCAAGCCGGTGGCCCCGAGCGAAAGCAGCTTTGCCAACGCCGCGAAAGGCGCTGACTGGAGCAGCTCGTTTGCCCAGGATCTGACGTTCCAGAAAGGTGACGACGCATGGCCGATCGCCTCCACCACTTTTATCCTGATTTACAAAGATCAGGCCAATGCGGAGAAGGGCGCAGAAGTGCTGAAGTTCTTTGACTGGGCCTATAAAGGCGGCAGTAAAACCGCAACGGCGCTGGATTATGCAGCGCTGCCGGAGAGCGTGGTGACGCAGATCCGCGCGGCATGGAAAGCGAATATCAAAGACAGCAGCGGCAAAGCGCTCTGGCAGTAAGCCACTGTCAGACTCGGCGGCTGGCTGAGTATTCCGGGGGCGGCTATCTGGCCGCCCTGCATATCCTCTGAGAACCGAGAATTTTATGGCTGCTACCAAGCCGACATTCAAAGCACCGGGTAAGCAAGGCGACATGATTTTTGGCGCACTGGTCAAACTCTCTGCGCTGATTGTCCTGCTGCTGCTGGGTGGCATTATTGTCTCCCTGATCGTCTCTTCCTGGCCCAGCATTCAGAAGTTTGGCTTCGCCTTTCTCTGGACCAAAACCTGGGATGCCCCAAACGAAGAGTTTGGCGCACTGGTGCCGATTTACGGCACGCTGGTGACCTCCCTGATCGCACTCATCATCGCGGTACCGGTAAGCTTCGGGATCGCGCTGTTTCTGACCGAGCTGGCACCCGGCTGGCTGCGTCGTCCGCTTGGCACCGCCATTGAGCTGCTGGCGGCCATCCCGAGCATTGTTTATGGCATGTGGGGTCTGTTTATCTTTGCGCCGCTGTTTGCAGAATATTTTCAGACGCCGGTCGGCAACGTCATGGCTAACATTCCCATCGTCGGCACCCTGTTCTCCGGCCCGGCGTTTGGTATCGGTATCCTGGCCGCAGGCGTCATTCTGGCGATTATGATCATTCCCTATATCGCTTCGGTGATGCGTGACGTTTTTGAACAGACGCCGGTGATGATGAAAGAGTCCGCATATGGCATCGGCTGCACCACCTGGGAAGTGATCTGGCGCATCGTGCTGCCGTTTACCAAAAACGGCGTTATCGGTGGCGTAATGCTGGGACTGGGGCGTGCGCTGGGAGAGACCATGGCGGTGACCTTTATTATCGGTAACACCTACCAGCTCGACAGCGCTTCGCTGTTTATGCCCGGCAACAGTATCACCTCAGCGCTGGCTAACGAGTTTGCTGAAGCGGAGTCGGGCGTGCATGTCGCTGCGCTGATGGAGCTGGGTCTGATCCTGTTTGTCATCACTTTTATCGTTCTGGCGATCTCGAAGCTGATGATCCTGCGGCTGGCCAAAAGTGAAGGGGCCCGTTCATGACCGCTATAGAAATGCAGAGCCGTACTGAGCTGGAAGCCTCGCGCCGTAAAATGCAGGCGTGGCGCAGTACAAAAAATAAAATCGCCCTGACGCTGTCGCTGCTCACTATGGCGTTTGGCCTCTTCTGGCTGATCTGGATCCTGTTCACCACGGTGACCAGGGGCGTCGACGGGCTAAGCTGGTCGCTGTTTACCGAGTCGACGCCGCCGCCCAATACCGCCGGCGGCGGGCTGGCAAATGCGCTGGCGGGCAGCGGCCTGCTGATTTTCTGGTCCACCTTTTTTGGTACACCGCTGGGTATTATGGCCGGGATCTGGCTGGCGGAGTATGGCCGTAAGAGCTGGCTGGCAGAGGTGATCCGCTTTATTAACGACATCCTGCTCTCCGCGCCTTCTATTGTGGTCGGACTGTTTGTTTACACCATTGTGGTATCGCAGATGCAGCACTTCTCCGGCTGGGCAGGCGTTGCGGCGCTGGCGCTGCTGCAGATCCCGATTGTGATCCGTACCACCGAGAATATGCTGCGGCTGGTGCCGGACAGCATGCGCGAAGCGGCATACGCGCTGGGCACGCCGAAGTGGAAGATGATCTCAGCCATTACGCTGAAAGCGTCGGTCTCCGGCATCATTACCGGCGTACTGCTGGCAATTGCGCGTATCGCCGGTGAAACCGCCCCGCTGCTGTTTACCGCGCTCTCAAATCAGTTCTGGAGCACTGACATGATGCAGCCGGTGGCTAACCTGCCGGTCACTATCTTCAAGTTCGCCATGAGCCCGTTTGCCGAATGGCAGAGTCTGGCGTGGGCGGGTGTGCTGATCATTACGCTGTGCGTGCTGCTGCTGAATATTGTTGCCCGCATGATCTTCACCAAAGGCAAACACTAATTTTCCGGCGCGGCTCTGGCGGCGCTGCATAAGAGAGATAAGCAATGAGTATGGCAACCCCTTCTGCCGGTAAAATCCAGGTGCGCAATCTGAACTTTCATTACGGTAAATTTCACGCGCTGAAAGATATCAATCTGGATATTGCCCGAAATCAGGTCACCGCGTTTATCGGCCCGTCAGGCTGCGGAAAATCCACGCTGCTGCGCACGTTTAATAAAATGTATTCGCTCTATCCGGAGCAGCGTGCAGAGGGTGAAATTCTGCTGGATGGCGACAATATCCTCGCGTCACACCAGGATATCGCCCTGCTGCGCGCGCGCGTCGGCATGGTGTTTCAGAAGCCAACGCCGTTTCCGATGTCAATTTATGACAATATCGCCTTCGGCGTGCGTCTGTTTGAGAAGCTGTCGCGCGCGGATATGGATGAGCGCGTGCAGTGGGCGCTGACCAAAGCCGCGCTGTGGAACGAAACCAAAGACAAGCTTCATCAGAGCGGTTACAGTCTTTCCGGCGGGCAGCAGCAGCGTCTCTGCATCGCACGCGGTATCGCCATCCGGCCGGAAGTGCTGCTGCTGGATGAGCCCTGCTCGGCGCTGGACCCTATCTCCACCGGCCGCATCGAAGAGCTGATCACCGAGCTTAAGCAGGATTACACCGTGGTGATTGTGACGCACAATATGCAGCAGGCCGCCCGCTGCTCCGATCATACGGCGTTTATGTATCTTGGTGAGCTGATTGAGTTCAGCGACACCGATACGCTGTTTACCAAACCCGCACAGAAGCAGACTGAAGATTACATCACCGGTCGTTACGGCTGATTCAGGAGAGACCCATGGATAATTTAAATCTTAATAAACATATCTCCGGTCAGTTTAACGCCGAGCTGGAGCACATTCGCACGCAGGTGATGATCATGGGCGGCATGGTGGAGCAGCAGCTCACTGACGCCATTACCGCCATGCATAATCAGGATGCGGAACTGGCGCGCCGGGTGATTGAGGGCGACCAGAAGGTCAATATGATGGAGGTGGAGATTGATGAGGCGTGCGTGCGTATTATCGCCAAGCGTCAGCCCACCGCCAGCGACCTGCGGCTGGTGATGGCCATTATCAAAGCGATCTCTGAGCTGGAGCGTATTGGTGACGTGGCGGAGAAAATCAGCCGCACCGCGCTGGAAAAGTTTGGTCAGCAGCATCTGCCGCTGCTGGTCAGTCTGGAGTCGCTGGGCCATCACACGGTGCAGATGCTGCATGACGTGCTGGATGCGTTTGCGCGCATGGATCTCAGCGCCGCCATCACTATCTACCGCGAAGATAAAAAAGTGGATAAGGAGTACGAAGGCATCGTGCGCCAGCTGATGACCTACATGATGGAAGATCCGCGCACTATTCCCAGCGTGCTGACCGCCCTGTTCTGCGCGCGCGCCATTGAGCGAATTGGCGACCGCTGTCAGAATATCTGCGAAATCATCTTCTATTTTGTTAAAGGGCAGGATTTCCGCCATGTTGGCGGCGACCGGCTGGATGAACTGCTCTCCGGCGACGACGGCAGCAACCGGCCCTCCTGATTATCCTTTCCGGCTGCCGGCGCGGCAGCCATTACCATTTCTGATTGGTCACTCCGCCGCCCGCTCTTTATACTTGGCGCACTTTTTTTCGCCAGGTACTCTTTTATGTCCCTTTCCCGTTCTGCTAAACCTGCCGTAACGCCGGCTAAAGCGATGCTGGCCGCAATCAGCGGCTACGCCATGGATGGATTTGATCTGCTGATCCTCGGTTTTATGCTGCCGGCCATTAGCGTATCGCTGGTACTCGACCCGTCGCAGGCGGGCTCGCTGGTGACCTGGACGCTGATTGGTGCAGTGATCGGCGGCATTCTGTTTGGTCATCTCAGCGATCGCTTTGGCCGGATCCGCATCCTGACCGTGACGATACTGATGTTTTCCCTGTTTACCGGTCTGTGCGCGGTGGCGCAGGGCTACTGGGATCTGCTGGCGTACCGGACCCTGGCCGGGGTGGGGCTGGGCGGTGAATTTGGTATCGGTATGGCGCTGATCGCCGAAGCCTGGCCGCAGGAGAAGCGCAACCGTGCATCGGCCTGGGTCGGCATCGGCTGGCAGCTCGGCGTCCTGCTGGCTGCCTTTATCACGCCGCCGCTGCTCAGCGTAATTGGCTGGCGCGGCATGTTTCTGGTGGGCATGCTGCCTGCGCTACTCTCCTTTGTTCTGCGGCGCAGTATGGGTGAGCCGGAGAGCTTCACACGGCAGGTAAAAAGCGTACCGGCACTCTCATTTACAGCCCGTATAAAAATGCTGTTTGCTGACCGTGCCACCCGCAAAGCGAGTCTGGGCATTTTTATCCTCTGCTCGGTACAGAACTTTGGCTACTACGGTCTGATGATCTGGATGCCGAGCTATCTCTCCTCCAGCTTTGGTTTCAGCCTGACAAAATCGGGACTGTGGACCGCGGTGACCGTAGTGGGTATGACCCTGGGGATCTGGCTGTTTGGCGTGCTGGCCGATCGCTTCGCCCGCTGGAAAATTTTTCTGCTGTACCAGTTCGGTGCCGTGGCGATGGTGGTGGTGTATGCGCAGCTACGCGATCCGACGATCATGCTGTTTACCGGCGCCATCATGGGGATGTTTGTTAACGGCATGATTGGCGGCTATGGCGCGCTGATCTCCGATACGTTTCCGCCGCAGGCGCGTGCCACCGCGCAAAATGTACTGTTTAACCTCGGGCGCGGCGTTGGCGGTTTTGGTCCGCTGGTGATTGGCGCGCTGGCTACGCAGATTTCATTCACCGCGGCCATTACGCTGCTGGCGCTGATTTATCTGCTGGATATTTTCGCCACGCTGTTTCTGCTGCCGAAGAAGCAGAGTAATGAGGACTCGCTGGGCGCAATAGGCTGATAGCCTGCACGCACGCCAGGGGCGCATAAATGCGCCCCCTACAGAGCATTGCAGGGGCAGCATTAGATGCATCCGCAGGGGCGGCATTCATGCCGCCCTGGTATCAGGCGATGCACGGCGTCTCATACCAGGGGCGCATAAATGCGCCCCCTACAAAACATTGCAGGGGCAGCATTAGATGCATCCGCAGGGGCGGCATTAATGCCGCCCTGGTATCAGGCGATGCACGGCGTCTCATACCAGGGGCGCGTGAATGCGCCCCCTACAAAACATTGCAGGGGCAGCATTAGATGCATCCGCAGGGGCGGCATTCATGCCGCCCTGGTATCAGGCGATGCACGGCGTCTCATGCCAGGGGCGCATAAATGCGCCCCCTACAAAACATTGCAGGGGCAGCATTAGATGCATCCGCAGGGGCGGCATTAATGCCGCCCGGGTTATCAGGCGATGCACGGCGTCTCATACCAGGGGCGCATAAATGCGCCCCTACAAAACATTGCAGGGGCAGCATTAGATGCATCCGTAGGGGCGGCATTAATGCCGCCCTGGTATCAGGCGATGCCGCCCGGGTTATCAGGCGATGCACGGCGTCTCATACCAGGGGCGCGTGAATGCTCCCCCTACAAAACATTGCAGGTGGATACCAGCGTCCAGCCGCGTGCCTGCCACAGCGCCGGTAGCTGCGCCATATCATCAAACCGCGTTACCAGCGGATGATCGATTGCGGGATTATGCGCATCGGCGCAGTAATAAAACACCGGAATACCTGCGGCAATGCCGGCGCGGGCGCCCGCTTCGGAATCATCCACCAGAATGCAGCGGTCAAGCGGCACCTGCATCTGTTCTGCAGCGTGAAACATCAGCTGCGGATCGGGTTTCCATGCCTGAATGTCATAGCCGCTGTAGAGGCGATCGGTAAACCACGGCAGCATGTCGGTGAGACCCAGCGAATGCTGCATTTTCTTTACCGGTCCGTTGGAAACCACGCACATCGGAACGCGGATCTGCGCCACCAGCGCCGCTGCACCGCTGATCGGCTGCAGCTCTTGCTCAAACAGGCGTGCGACTTCGGTGCGATAGGCGTGCTCCACCTCTGTTACCGGCAGCGCCTGATGATACTGTTCGCTGATGTCGCGAATAATGTCGTAAAGCTTCACGCCTTTATACCGCTCAAACATCTGCTGCAGCGATAGCGTAATGCCATAGCGCGCAAAAGTATTCACATAGCCCTGCGTGCAGAGCATTTCGCTGTCGACCAGCGTGCCGTCACAATCAAAGAACACACACTCCACTGTCATTGCATTCTATCCTTTTGATAACTGTTCAGCTTTTACTCTAGCCTGGATTACGCCAGGCAGCAGCAGGCAACCGGTTGCGAAAATTCCGTGTTTTACCGCGATAAAGCCTATAGGATACGCGGCGATAAATTTTTCAGCGGAACAGCAAAATGAAGACTCAGGGCCTGCTGCAGCGCATATTTAAACTGCAGGAACACGGGACCACGGTACGCACTGAAGTGATTGCCGGGTTCACCACTTTTCTGACGATGGTCTATATCGTCTTTGTTAACCCGCAAATCCTCGGCGCTGCCGGTATGGATACCCAGGCGGTATTTGTCACCACCTGCCTGATTGCCGCCTTTGGCAGTATCCTGATGGGGCTGATAGCAAACCTGCCGGTTGCGCTGGCACCGGCGATGGGTCTGAACGCCTTTTTCGCTTTTGTGGTAGTCGGTGCAATGGGGTATTCCTGGCAAATAGGCATGGGCGCCATTTTCTGGGGCGCGCTGGGACTGCTGATTCTGACGCTGCTGCGCGTGCGCTACTGGATGATAGCCAATATTCCGCTCTGCCTGCGTACCGGGATCACCGCCGGTATTGGCCTGTTTATCGCAATGATGGGGCTGAAAAATGCCGGCATCATTGTGCCAAACGCGGAAACGCTGGTGGCGGTCGGTAATCTGACGTCGCACAGCGTGCTGCTGGGGGCGCTGGGCTTTTTCATTATCGCTATTCTGGCATCGCGTAATATTCATGCGGCGGTGCTGGTCTCTATTGTGGTCACAACCAGCATAGGCCTTGCGCTGGGTGACGTCAGGTTCACCGGTTTCTTTGCGCCGCCGCCGTCAATCTCGGCGGTAGTGGGTGCGGTGGATATTAAAGGCGCGTTCAATATCGGTATGGCAGGCGTGATCTTCTCCTTTATGCTGGTCAATCTGTTTGACTCGTCCGGTACGCTGATTGGCGTGACGGATAAAGCGGGCCTGACCGATGAAAAAGGAACGTTTCCGCGTATGAAGCAGGCGCTGTATGTGGACAGCATCAGCTCCGTCACGGGGGCACTGGCCGGTACGTCATCGGTGACAGCCTATATTGAGAGTTCGTCAGGGGTTGCCATTGGCGGCCGTACCGGGCTGATGGCGGTTATTACCGGCCTGCTGTTCCTGCTGGCGATATTCCTGTCGCCGCTGGCGGCGATGGTGCCGGGCTATGCGGCAGCGGGTGCGCTGATCTATGTCGGCGTACTGATGACGGCATCGCTGTCGCGCGTACGCTGGGACGATCTTACCGAAGCGGTACCGGCCTTTGTCACCGCGGCGATGATGCCGTTCAGTTTCTCAATTACGGAAGGGATCGCGCTGGGCTTTATCGCCTACTGCGTGATGAAGCTGGGAACCGGACGCTGGCGTGAAATCAGCCCCTGTGTCGTGGTGGTTGCGCTGTTGTTTACACTGAAAATCGCGTTTATCGACGCGCACTGACGCTTCAGGTGGCCTGGGCGGCCACCCGCTTCAGAGCTGTCGCATCTCCTGCTGTCCGGCAATACGCTCGCCGGGCAGGCTGGTCAGCCGCAGCGTATGCGAATCCATGTTCGGCTTATTCATTTCAATATCACGCAGCGCAACCCACTGCTGCTGCGCGTCAATCTCCCACAGGCGCAGATGCTCTGTGCCAGGTGAAAGTGCACATGACCAGACCAGCGTCGGCTCGGCGTCGCAGACGGCCTGAATATCGGGAAATACCGTGGACCGCAACCGGCCTGACGCCGGATGAAGCCGCAGCGAAGAGAGGCCCCGATCTGCTTCATCGGTCAGCTTGAGAACGCTCTGGCGCAGCGTCCAGATTTGCGTTGCTGCCTCCATAAAATCCTGCTGCGCGTTGATCCACGCTTTTTCACCGGAAGAGAGCTCCTGCATCAGCGCTTCCTGCGTCTGCCGGCTGTGCGCGCGCACAATCTCCATATCCAGTCCGGCACGCCCGCCTTCTTCCGCCAGCAGCACGCCGGTGATATGGCCTGTATAGGAGATGCTGAAATCAGGCAGGGCCGGGTCGGCAAAGCGCGGCCGCCCGCTGTTGCTGACGCTCAGCTGCGGCAGCTGATCAATGCCGTAGATCCGCAGCATCAGCTGTGCCAGCAGTTCGCGGGCAGCCAGAAAACGCCCGCGTCGCCGGTCGGGCAGACGGGCTGCGCTATCCAGCACATCCGGGGGGATCCGTGAAGTCGTTACCGGCAGGGGCGTGGTGCCCGTCCAGCGCACAAAATGACCAGCCATCTGTCGCTCCGTGAAAATGGGCGAATAATCATCAGCGGCATTGTAAGAATTTTCTTAGATGTTTGCATCCGGCTTTCCCTGAAGAACGGTAAATTCAGATAAGACTGAATATCAGCGCAGAATAAGGCGGGACAGAAACTCTGCCGGACCGACCGGCAGAGCGCAGACGGACTGCCGGCTTTCAGGCAAAGGCGGTGGCTTCATCGAAACCGAGTCGCGTCAGGCGCGGATGCAGTTTACCTGCCTCACCGTAGCCAAGATTGATCAGCATGTTAACCTGCCATTTGCTTTCGCTGAAGAAAGCGGCATTAACTTTGGCGGGATCAAAGCCGGACATCGGACCGGCATCCAGGCCGAGCGAACGCGCGGCAAGGATCATGTAGCCTGCCTGCAGGCTGCTGTTACGGAACGCGGTCTCTTTCGTCAGCTCCGGGCTGCTGGTAAACCAGTTGCGCGCGTCACCAAACGGAAACAGTTTTGGCAGCTGCTCAAAAAATTCCGGATCCCAGGCGACAATCACCGTTACCGGTGCCGACATGGTTTTGTCCACGTTGCCTGAAGAGAGGGCGGGCTTCAGCTTTGCTTTGCCTTCCGCCGAGGTAACAAACACAAAGCGGCCCGGCGAACAGTTAGCAGAGGTCGGGCCCAGTGCTGTCAGGGTATAGAGCTCCCGCAGCAACGCCTGTGAAACCGGCTTATCCTGCCAGTGGCTGTGGGTGCGGGCGTCAGTAAACAGCGCATCAAGCGCCGCGCTGTCGAGCGGTGTACTCATGTTTCTCTCCTGTTCAGGCTGCGGCGCAGGCCCGGTTTTTAGCATGAATAATAGAGGCTGCGTTTAACGCAGCCTTCATCGTTATACTGTAAAGGAGAAAGGGTGCCAAATAACAAAGATGTATGATCGACCGGCAAAGAGCGGTACGCGCTTATTTCCCGATGCAGAAGCTGGAGAAAATACGGCCCAGCAGATCGTCAGAGGTAAATTCGCCGGTGATTTCACTCAGCGCCTGCTGTGCCAGCCGCAGCTCTTCCGCGAGCAGCTCTCCCGCCCACGCGCCCAGCAGCTGCGCTTTTCCCTGCTGCAGATGCGCGGCGGCACTTTCCAGCGCCTGCAGGTGGCGGCGGCGCGCAAGGAACCCGCCTTCCATATTTCCGGCAAAGCCCATGCTCTGCTTCAGATGATCGCGCAGCGTTTCCACGCCGTCGCCGGTGCGGGCTGAAAGGCGGATCAGCGCATGGCCGTTTGCCTCACTCAGTCCCAGGGTCTCACCGGTCATGTCCGCTTTGTTACGCACTACGGTAATGGGCAGCGCCGCCGGTAAGCGCGCGACAAAATCGGGCCAGATAGCCGCTGCCTCGGTAGCGTCCGTGGTTGTACCATCCACCATAAACAGCACCCGATCGGCCTGTTCAATCTCCTGCCAGGCGCGCTCAATGCCGATGCGCTCCACTTCATCGCTGGCTTCACGCAGTCCGGCGGTATCAATGATGTGCAGCGGCATTCCATCAATATGAATATGTTCGCGCAGAACATCGCGCGTGGTGCCGGCAATATCAGTGACGATAGCCGCTTCGCGTCCCGCCAGCGCATTCAGCAGGCTCGATTTACCTGCGTTCGGGCGCCCGGCAATCACCACTTTCATGCCTTCACGCAGCAGGCTGCCCTGACGCGCTTCGGCGCGTACGCCATTCAGGTCGCCGATCACCGCATTAAGCTGCGCTTCAATCTTACCGTCGGAAAGAAAGTCGATCTCCTCATCCGGAAAGTCGATGGCGGCCTCGACATAGATACGCAGATGGGTCAGCGCCTCCACCAGCGCATTCACGCGCTGTGAAAATACACCCTGCAGCGAGTTCACCGCCGAGCGCGCCGCCTGCTCCGAGCTGGCATCAATCAGGTCGGCAATCGCCTCGGCCTGCGCCAGATCGAGCTTGTCATTCAGAAACGCACGCTCAGAAAACTCACCCGGTTGCGCAATGCGCAGGCCGGGCAGGGCGACAATGCGTTTCAGCAGCAGGTCGAGGATCACCGGTCCGCCGTGACCCTGCAGCTCCAGGACATCTTCACCGGTAAAGGAGTTCGGACCCGGGAACCACAGCGCAATGCCCTGATCCAGCACGCTGCCATCTGCATCGGTAAAGGGCAGGTAATCGGCGTAGCGCGGCTTTGGCAGTTTACCCAGCACAGCCTGTGCAACGTCTGCTGCCCGGCTGCCTGAGATACGCAGTATACCGACGCCGCCGCGGCCCGGCGGGGTTGCCTGCGCAACGATAGTATCGCTGTGGCTCATGATCGTCCTCTTGCCCGCGCTGTGCCGGGCTGAAAAAATAGAAAAAAAACAGGGCGACATAAATGCCGCCCCTTGATTATACCTGTTGCTCAGCCGGGCTGAAGGTTACGCTTTCTTCTTGTCGCGGCTATGCAGGCCCCGTTTTTCCAGGCCGCGGTAAATCAGCTGCTGCTGGAGAATGGTGACCAGGTTGCTGACGATGTAGTACAGCACCAGACCCGCCGGGAACCACAGGAAGAAGACGGTGAAGATCACCGGCATATAGGTCATGATCTTCTGCTGCATAGGATCGGTCACGGTGGTCGGTGACATCTTCTGGATGAAGAACATGGTGATCCCCATCAGCACCGGCAGAATGTAGTACGGGTCCTGCGCAGAGAGGTCATGGATCCACAGTACAAACGGCGCGTGGCGCAGTTCTACCGAGCCAGACAGCATATAGTAGAGTGCCAGGAAGATTGGCATCTGAATAACCAGCGGCAGACAGCCACCCAGCGGATTCACTTTTTCCGCTTTGTAGAGCGCCATCATTTCCTGGCTCTGCTTCTGCTTGTCATCGCCCAGACGCTCACGCATCGCCTGAATCTTCGGCTGCAGCATGCGCATCTTGGCCATCGAGGTGTACTGCGCTTTGGTCAGCGGGTACATGATGCCGCGCACGATGAAGGTGATGACGATAATGGAGAAGCCCCAGTTACCGATAAAGCTGTGCAGGAACTTCAGCAGCTTGAACAGCGGCTGAGAGATAAACCACAGCCAGCCGTAATCCACGGTCAGGTCAAGGTGCGGCGCAATGGCAGCCATCTTATCCTGAATTTCCGGGCCGACCCACAGCGTTGCGCCCAGCGTCTGCTGTGCACCTGCACCAACCGTAACCGGCGCTGACTTATAGCCAATCGCCGCCACACCGTTGCCGAGGTTGCTGGTATACAGGGTGTTGTTGCCCTGTGTACGCGGCACCCATGCCGTGGCGAAATACTGCTGCAGCATCGCGACCCAGCCGTTGCTGGTGGTGGTGCTCAGGTTTTCGTTATCAGCGATGGTATCGAACTTATATTTCTCATATTTCGCATCGCTGGTGGAGTAGGCGGCACCGCGGAACGTGTGCAGCGCAAAGTTGTTGCTGCCCGTATCGCGATGTTTAGGCAGGTCGATGGTCTGCTTCAGCTGACCAAACATCGCCACTTCCAGCGGCTGCTGTGAGGTGTTATTGATGTTGTAGTCAACGTTAACCGCAAACTCGCCACGCTTAAAGATGAAGGTTTTGGTATAAACCACACCGTTTTCGCCGGTCCAGCTCAGCGGCACACGCAGTTCAGTCTGGCCATCGGCCATGTCAAAGCTATCCTGTGCGGCAGTATAGAGTGGACGCGCGCCATTGTTCGGGTTATCCGGGCCGTTACGACCGGTCAGGCCGCTCTGCGCCTGATAAACAAATGCCGGCGTGGTTTCCAGCAGCTGGAATGGGGCGTCGGAGCCGAGCTTATCCGGGTAGGTCAGCAGCTGAGCCTGTTCAATATCACCACCGCGCGTGTTGATATTAAGTGACAGGACGTCAGTTTTAACGGTGATCGTTTTGCCCTGACCGCTGGCCGGCACGCCGGAAGTGGCGGCATCACCCGCTGCGCTGCTTGTGTTCTGCGTGGTCTGGGTCTGCTGTGGCTGCGGAGCGTGGTCCGTCTGCCAGGCTTGCCAGATCATAAAAGACACGAACAGAAAAGCGATGAGAAAAAGATTGCGTTGCGAATCCATCGTTAATGTTCTCTGGTATCAAAGGTTTTTGGCGGCACAGGATCGTCGCCACCCGGGTTCAAGGGGTGGCATTTTAATACGCGTTTAATCGTCAACCAACTGCCTTTTATCACGCCGAAACGGCGCAGGGCCTCAATCCCGTACTGCGAACAGGTGGGATGGAACCGGCAATGAGGTCCCAGCAGAGGGCTGATAGCGCGTTGATAGACGCGTATCAGGGCGATCAGGAGCCGCGAGCCAGGCGACAGTGACGACGCCATAGTTTCTCCAACGCTTCCATCAGTGCCCGGTTATCGAGGTCGGCAATCCCTTTTTTCGCAACAATAACAAAATCCATCGCAGGCAGTTCATGCTGACGCAGACGAAAACTTTCGCGGGTCAATCGCTTGATCCGGTTGCGTTCATGCGCGCGCTTTACATGTTTTTTAGCGACGGTAAGACCGATGCGGGGATGCCCCAGCGAATTGCGGCGGCCGAGGATGGTGATTTGCGGCGTGCCAGCCCGAAGAGGTTGCTGGAAGACGAAAGTGAAATGAGCGGGAGTTAACAAACGTAACTCCCTGGGAAATGCGAGCTGAACCACGAGGGTTAGCTTTTATTACTTAGAAACGGTCAGACGAGAACGGCCTTTAGCACGACGACGTGCCAGAACCTGACGACCATTTTTGGTTGCCATACGAGCACGGAAGCCGTGTGAACGGTTGCGCTTCAGTACGGACGGTTGAAAAGTGCGTTTCATGGCGATTTCTACCTAAACTTGAAAAATTTCACTGGGTGACGCGTTTTCGGGGCAGTAAAGCGACCGACGCCTCAATGTGTCTTTAATAAAGAGGCGGGATTGTAATAATTGTACAGTCCGGAGTCAATTTACTTCGCTGGTCGCGGGACCTGAATACCCGGAAACACCGCAATTCCGGGCATTAATGCACCACGTGCCAATGCCGGGTGGGGAATTATACGGCCTGTAAAGGAAAGCGCAAGGATCGTCCAGGATCTTCTTGCGATCGCACACGCTATCCACAGGAAAAAAAACGCGACGGCGGCTGAAAAATTCGCGTCTGCTGCGCGATCTTCGCTTGCTTTTTTGCCAGAACGGATAAACTGTTCAAAGGTTTTACACCCTGTGGATAAATTGGATCAAAACTGTGTAGAAAGGGAAGATCTCTGGTGCGCTTTGCGCTATGATCCGCCCTTCCGCTGACGATCCTCACTGCGATCGCCGGGGATGACTACCGCAGACAGCGGTCGCAGGCGCTTTCTGACCGCCTGTGTCAAAAAAGACAGTTTCTATTATTAGCGCCTGAAATTCTTATCGATTTTGTACGAGTGGAGTCCGCCGTGTCACTTACGCTTTGGCAACAGTGTCTTGCCCGTTTGCAGGATGAATTACCTGCCACCGAATTCAGCATGTGGATCCGTCCACTGCAGGCTGAGTTAAACGACAATACGCTGGCCTTGTATGCACCAAATCGGTTTGTACTCGACTGGGTTCGGGATAAATATCTTAACAGTATTAACGGGCTGCTGAACGAATTCTGCGGCGCAAATGTGCCGTTGCTGCGATTTGAAGTGGGCACGCGTCCTGTGGCTCAGGTTGCCGCTGCGCAGCCGGTGATGACCAGTACCGTCAGTGCGCCGGCGCCGGTGGAAACCCGCCCGGCACCGGCACAGCTGCTGCGTCCGAGCTGGGATTCCGTACCGGCACCTGCAGATGTGACGTATCGTTCGAATGTGAACAACCGCCATAACTTCGACAACTTTGTTGAGGGTAAATCGAACCAGCTGGCGCGCGCGGCGGCACGTCAGGTGGCTGATAACCCCGGTGGGGCCTATAACCCGTTATTCCTTTATGGCGGCACAGGCCTGGGTAAAACGCACCTGCTGCACGCGGTAGGGAATGGCATTATTGCCCGCAAGCCCAACGCCAAAGTGGTCTACATGCACTCTGAGCGCTTTGTGCAGGACATGGTAAAAGCGCTGCAGAACAATGCGATTGAAGAGTTCAAACGCTACTATCGTTCTGTGGACGCACTGCTGATCGATGATATCCAGTTCTTTGCCAATAAAGAGCGCTCGCAGGAGGAGTTTTTTCACACCTTCAACGCGCTGCTGGAAGGCAATCAGCAGATCATTCTCACCTCTGACCGTTATCCTAAAGAGATTAACGGCGTGGAAGATCGTCTGAAGTCGCGCTTCGGCTGGGGTCTGACTGTCGCCATTGAGCCGCCTGAGCTGGAAACGCGCGTGGCTATTCTGATGAAAAAAGCGGATGAGAATGACATTCGCCTGCCGGGTGAAGTCGCTTTCTTTATTGCCAAGCGTCTGCGTTCCAACGTGCGTGAGCTTGAAGGCGCGCTGAACCGCGTGATCGCAAATGCCAACTTTACCGGACGCGCCATTACTATCGACTTCGTGCGTGAAGCGCTGCGTGATTTGCTGGCGCTGCAGGAGAAGCTGGTTACCATCGACAACATTCAGAAAACCGTAGCGGAATATTACAAAATCAAAGTGGCGGATTTGCTGTCGAAACGTCGGTCGCGCTCTGTGGCGCGGCCGCGTCAAATGGCGATGGCGATGGCAAAAGAGCTGACCAACCATAGTCTGCCAGAGATTGGCGATGCGTTTGGTGGCCGTGACCATACCACCGTGCTGCACGCCTGCCGTAAAATAGAGCAGCTGCGTGAAGAGAGCCATGACATCAAAGAAGATTTCTCTAACCTTATCCGAACATTATCTTCCTGACGCATATGAAATTTATTGTTGAACGTGAGCAGTTGCTGAAGCCCCTGCAACAGGTAAGTGGTCCGCTTGGCGGACGTCCGACGCTGCCGATCCTCGGAAATTTGCTGCTGCAGGTAAATGAAGGATCGTTGCTGCTGACCGGAACCGATCTGGAAATGGAAATGGTGGCACGCGTGGCGCTGAATCAGGCTCACGAGCCGGGTGCAACCACGGTGCCGGCGCGCAAATTCCTTGATATCTGCCGCGGCCTGCCGGAAGGCGCTGAAATCAGCGTTATGCTGGAAGGCGATCGCATGCTGGTGCGTTCCGGGCGCAGTCGTTTTTCGCTGTCAACGCTGCCCGCCAGCGATTTTCCCAACCTGGATGACTGGCAAAGCGAAGTTGAATTTACGCTGCCGCAGGCCACGCTGAAACGGCTGATTGAAGCCACGCAGTTTTCAATGGCACATCAGGATGTACGCTACTATCTCAACGGTATGCTGTTTGAAACCGAAGGTGAAGAGCTGCGTACCGTCGCCACTGACGGCCACCGTCTGGCGGTCTGCGCCATGCCGATTGGCCAGGCGCTGCCAGACCACTCTGTGATCGTACCGCGTAAAGGGGTGATTGAGCTGGTTCGGCTGCTGGACGGCGGCGAGAACCCGCTGCGCGTGCAGATTGGCAGCAGTAACATCCGGGCGCACGTCGGCGATTTCATCTTTACCTCTAAGCTGGTGGATGGTCGTTTTCCTGACTACCGGCGCGTGCTGCCAAAAAATCCGGACAAGGCGCTGGAGGCGGGCTGCGATCTGCTCAAGCAGGCGTTTGCCCGTGCGGCCATTTTATCTAATGAAAAATTCCGCGGCGTACGCATCTATATCACCGAAAATCAGCTAAAAATCACGGCAAACAATCCGGAGCAGGAAGAGGCAGAAGAGATGCTGGATGTCTCTTACAGCGGCACCGAGCTGGAGATTGGCTTCAACGTCAGTTACGTACTGGATGTGCTGAATGCGCTGAAGTGTGAGAACGTCCGTCTGCTGCTCACCGACTCTGTGTCCAGCGTACAGATTGAAGACGTAGCCAGTCCAGCTGCGGCATACGTCGTCATGCCGATGCGCTTGTAGCAGAAAATATCGGCCTGGCTTACTTGCCATTCTGGTCCCGGGCAGTGCTCGCCCCTGGTCACATACTTCAGTATGCTCCCAGGATCTGCGCGCTGGCCGAGACCAGACTGCCTGCGCCGCCAACGGCCCGCATTGTTAACGTTAGGCTATTCCCTTCTGGCTGGATTCGTTCATGGCTTTAACCCGCCTTCTGATTAAAGATTTTCGTAATATTGAGCAGGCTGACTTAGACCTGGCACCCGGTTTCAACTTCCTCGTCGGCGCCAACGGCAGCGGTAAAACCAGCGTGCTGGAGGCGATTTACACGCTGGGCCACGGGCGGGCGTTTCGCAGCCTGCAGGCGGGACGGGTGATCCGTCATGAGCAGGAGGCGTTTGTACTGCACGGGCGTATTGATGGCAGCGGTGAACGCGCGCTGGCGGTGGGGCTGACCAAAAATCGTGCCGGCGACAGTAAAGTGCGGATTGACGGCAGCGACGGGCATAAAGTGGCTGAACTGGCACAGCTGCTGCCGATGCAGCTGATTACGCCCGAGGGGTTTACATTGCTCAACGGCGGCCCCAAATACCGCAGAGCCTATATCGACTGGGGCTGTTTTCATGCTTACCCTGGTTTTTTTATCGCCTGGAGCAATCTGCGTCGCCTGCTGAAGCAGCGCAACGCGGCACTGCGTCAGGCTTCACGCTACAGCCAGATCCGTCCGTGGGACCAGGAGCTGGTACCGCTGGCCGCACAGATCAGCGCCTGGCGCGCAGAGTACAGCGCGGCCATTGCCAGTGAGATCACTGCGACCTGCAGCCAGTTCTTGCCTGAGTTTGCCCTGTCGTTCTCTTTCCAGCGCGGCTGGGATAAAGAGAGCGACTATGGCGACCTGCTGGAGCGCAATTTTGAGCGCGATCGCGCGCTTACCTACACCGCCAGCGGCCCGCACAAAGCGGATTTCCGTATTCGTGCAGAAGGGACGCCGGTAGAAGATTTACTCTCACGCGGACAGCTGAAGCTGCTGATGTGCGCGCTGCGCTTAGCGCAGGGCGAGTACCTGACGCGCAGCAGCGGACGTCGCTGTTTATACCTGATTGATGACTTCGCATCCGAGCTGGATGACACACGCCGGCGACTGCTGGCAGAGCGGCTGAAAGCCACACAGGCTCAGGTGTTTGTCAGCGCTATTGGCACAGAGCATGTAATCGATATGAGCGACGAAAAGGGCAAGATGTTCCGCGTGGAACAGGGTAAAATAGCGGTTCAACCTGAAGATTAAATGAGCGAGAAACGTTGATGTCGAATTCTTATGACTCCTCAAGTATCAAAGTCCTGAAAGGGCTTGATGCGGTACGCAAACGCCCGGGTATGTATATCGGCGATACGGATGACGGCACCGGTCTGCATCACATGGTATTCGAGGTCGTGGATAACGCCATCGACGAAGCGCTCGCCGGACACTGCAGTGATATCGTGGTCACTATCCACGCGGATAACTCCGTGTCGGTGCAGGATGACGGGCGCGGTATTCCGACCGGTATTCACCCGGAAGAGGGGGTCTCTGCGGCGGAAGTGATCATGACCGTTCTGCACGCCGGCGGTAAGTTTGATGACAACTCTTACAAAGTATCGGGCGGCCTGCACGGCGTGGGCGTTTCCGTGGTTAATGCCCTGTCGCAGAAGCTGGAGCTGACCATTCGTCGCGACGGCAAAGTGCACCAGCAGACCTACGTGCACGGCGTGCCGCAGGCGCCACTGGCCGTTACCGGCGATACCGAGACGACGGGTACGCGCGTGCGCTTCTGGCCAAGCCACGAGACCTTTACCAACGTCACCGATTTTGAATATGAAATCCTTGCCAAACGCCTGCGTGAACTGTCGTTCCTGAACTCCGGCGTCTCTATTCGCCTGCAGGATAAGCGCGACGACAAGAGCGACCACTACCACTACGAAGGTGGTATCAGGGCGTTTGTCGAGTATCTGAACCGCAACAAAAACCCGATTCACCCTAACGTGTTCTACTTCTCTACCGAGAAAGATGGCATCGGAGTGGAAGTGGCGCTGCAGTGGAATGATGGTTTCCAGGAAAACATCTACTGCTTTACCAATAACATCCCGCAGCGCGATGGCGGAACGCATCTTGCCGGTTTCCGTGCGGCGATGACGCGTACGCTGAACGCTTATATGGATAAAGAGGGCTACAGCAAAAAAGCCAAAGTCAGCGCCACCGGTGATGATGCGCGTGAAGGCCTGATTGCTGTGGTTTCCGTGAAAGTGCCGGATCCGAAGTTCTCTTCGCAGACCAAAGATAAGCTGGTCTCCTCCGAAGTGAAATCTGCGGTAGAGCAGCAGATGAATGAACTGCTGAGCGAATACCTGCTGGAAAACCCGGCGGATGCAAAAATTGTCGTGGGCAAAATTATCGATGCGGCGCGCGCGCGCGAAGCAGCACGCCGTGCGCGTGAGATGACCCGCCGCAAAGGCGCGCTGGACCTGGCGGGCCTGCCGGGCAAGCTGGCAGACTGCCAGGAGCGCGATCCGGCGCTCTCTGAAATCTACCTGGTGGAGGGTGACTCTGCAGGCGGATCGGCGAAGCAGGGGCGTAACCGTAAAAACCAGGCGATTCTGCCGCTGAAAGGCAAAATCCTTAACGTAGAGAAAGCGCGTTTCGACAAAATGCTCTCTTCGCAGGAAGTCGCTACGCTGATCACCGCGCTGGGCTGCGGTATCGGCCGCGATGAGTACAACCCGGATAAGCTGCGCTATCACAGCATCATTATCATGACCGATGCGGACGTCGATGGCTCACATATCCGTACGCTGCTGCTGACCTTCTTCTACCGTCAGATGCCGGAAATCATTGAGCGCGGCCACGTTTACATTGCACAGCCGCCGCTGTTTAAAGTGAAAAAAGGCAAGCAGGAACAGTACATTAAAGACACCGACGCGATGGATCAGTATCAGATCGCCATCGCGCTGGACGGCGCTACGCTGCACACCAACGCCAGCGCACCGGCGCTGGGCGGTGAGCCGCTGGAGAGCCTGGTCGCTGAGTACAACAGCACGCAGAAGATGATCAAACGCATGGAGCGTCGCTTCCCGGCAGCCCTGCTTAATGCGCTGGTCTACCATCCAACGCTGGCAGGGCTGGATGATACCGCCGCCGTCAGCAGCTGGCTGGAAACGCTGGTAGCGTATCTTAACGAGCGTGAAGCACACGGCAGCACCTATGTGGCGCAGGTACGTGAAAACCGTGAGCTGCAGCTGGCTGAGCCGGTACTGCGTGTGCGCACCCACGGTGTGGATACCGACTACCCGCTGGATAGCGAGTTTATCGGTGGCCCGGAGTATCGCAAAATCTGTGCGCTGGGCGAGCAGCTGCGCGGCCTGATTGAAGAGGACGCCTATATCGAGCGTGGCGAACGTCGTCAGCCGGTTGCCAGCTTCGAGCAGGCGATTGAGTGGCTGGTGAAAGAGTCACGCCGCGGTCTCTCCATTCAGCGCTATAAAGGGCTGGGCGAGATGAACCCGGAGCAGCTGTGGGAAACCACCATGGATCCGGACAGCCGCCGTATGCTGCGCGTCACCATCAGGGATGCGATTGCTGCCGATCAGCTCTTCACCACGCTGATGGGCGATGCGGTGGAGCCGCGTCGCGCCTTTATCGAAGAGAACGCGCTGAAAGCCGCTAACATCGATATCTGATACGCTCTGACCCCTCCCGCCCGGGAGGGGTTTTTTATATCCGCAAAGTCCTTTCTCCTGCACCATCCGGCATCTCAACCACCAGGCTCAGCCTGCCGCCCACCGCATCTGCGATCCGCTGCGCCGATAAACTGGTCAATGAGAGCTGAATCGCGCTAGCATTAAAGCCAGACCCTGAATTAACCGAGGACGTTATGGCGATAAAACTGATTGCGATCGATATGGACGGCACGCTGCTGAATCCGCAGCATGAAATTACTCCGGCGGTAAAAGCAGCCATCGGGCGGGCGCGCGATAAAGGCGTGTCGATTGTGCTGGCAACCGGCCGTCCGTTTGTCGGCGTTGAGCGCTATCTGACGGAGCTGGATCTGCGCCAGCCGGGTCAGTACTGCATCAGCAACAACGGCGCGCTGGCGCACCGCGCTGACAGCGGCGAAGTGGTTGCCGAGAAAACGCTGAGCTTTGACGATTACCTCTATCTTGAGCAGCTGGCGCGTGAACTCGGCGTGCATTTTCAGGCATTCGACAAATCTTTCCTCTATACGCCTAATAAAGACATCAGCGAATACACCATTCATGAAGCCAGCCTGACCGGTATTCCGGTGCGCTATCGCGCGGTTGATGAGATGGATCCGGCGACGCGCTTCCCGAAAATTATGATGATCGATAAACCGGCGCTGCTGGATAAAGCGATCTCCGGGCTGCCGGCGAACATGCGTGACAGCTACACCGTGCTGAAAAGCGCGCCTTATTTTCTGGAAATCCTTAACCCGCTGGTGAACAAAGGCTATGGCGTGAAGATGCTGGCGGAAAAACTGGGCCTGCAGCAGTCAGAGGTGATGGCGATTGGCGATCAGGAGAACGATCTGGCGATGATTGAATATGCCGGCACCGGCGTGGCGATGGGCAATGCCATTGAGTCAGTGAAAAAAATCGCGCAGTTTGTGACCAAAAGTAACAGGGAAGATGGCGTAGCGCACGTTATCGAAGAGCTGGTGCTGTAACAGCATCAGGTTTATGTGGTTTCCGGCAAGCAGCATTTGTGCTGCTTTTTTGCGGCCCGACGGGCTGCGAAACTCTTACAGATAATTACCTCGCCGCTTTGCATCTATAGCGCGAAGGCTGCTGCAGGCCATGCACGCTTTCGCGTCCTTCAGGCTTCTTCATTGCCGTAATTAAAAACGCACCTCCATACAGGTAATGATGATCCGGCAGGGAGACCGCCTGCCAGAGCCCGCAGGAGCGGGTGTTGCCGTTCCCGGCGTGCTGACTCTCCTTTCTGACCCTGCGCCGTATCCACAACGGTAAAATCCGCTTGATTGTCTGTTTTGTGATCTGAATTGTAGTACGAGGAACATATATAGTACTACAATCGTCCGCAATGGCTCAGGCAGCCGTTAGGTTTCATACCAGGAACGCAGTAATCTGACAGGCTGACCCCCTGCATATACCGGACCCCTATGACACAACAACCGCTGAGTAAAACAGAGCGCATCATCCATACGCTGGGTGAAGAGATCGTCGCCGGAAAATATGTACCGGGCGCGGCGCTGCCTGCAGAAGCAGAGCTGTGCGAACAATTCGGGACATCGCGCAACATAATCCGCGAGGTTTATCGTGCGCTGATCGCAAAGCGCCTGATGGAGATGAAGCGGTATCGCGGTGCGTTCGTAACGTCACGCAATCAGTGGAATTATCTCGATAGCGATGTACTGCAGTGGGCGCTGGCGCACGATCAGGATCCGCGCCTGATTGCCGCCATGAACGAAGTGCGTGTGCTGGTGGAACCGCAGATTGCGCGCTGGTCAGCCGAGCGGGCGACCTCTACCGATCTGGCCGCTATTGAACAGGCTTATAACGATATGGTAGCCAACCATCTCGATCGCGAAGCATTTAACGACGCTGATATTCGCTATCACGAAGCAGTGATGGGGTCTGTACATAATCCGGTGCTGCAGCAGCTCAACGTGGCGATAAGCCAGCTGCAGAAAGCGGTGTTTGCGCAAACGTACATGGCGGACGCCGGCAACATGCCGCGCACATTAGCTGAACATAAAGCGCTGTACGACGCGATTCGCCATCAGGATGGCGATGCCGCGGAACGTGCAGCAAAAGCAATGATTGCCAGCTCCACGGCCCGACTGAGAGACATTTTGTGACCAGCTATATCGCTATTGACTGGGGCTCAACAAATTTGCGCGCCTGGCACTATCAGCAGGGCGTCTGCGTTGATGAGCGCCGTTCGCCCGCCGGCATCACGCGCCTCGGCGACCAGACGCCAGCGCAGGTCTTTGCCAGCGTCACTGCCGGCTGGCCCGTTGATGAGGTGCCGGTCATTATGGCTGGCATGGTCGGCAGTAATGCCGGCTGGCTGTCCGTTCCCTATCTGCCCTGTCCGGCCAGCCTGAATGCGCTGCACGATCATCTGACGTGTGTGGAGCAAAAAGCGTGGATTGTGCCGGGACTGAGCGTTGAACGTGATGATAACTATAACGTGATGCGCGGTGAAGAGACGCAGCTGCTGGGGGCGCTAACGCTGCAGCGGGTGCCGCTGTGCGTTATGCCTGGCACGCATGCCAAATGGGTTCAGCTGGAACAGGATCGGGTGCTTGATTTTCGTACGGTAATGACCGGCGAGCTGCACCATTTGCTGCTGCAGCAGTCGCTGATTGGTGCCGGTCTGCCCGGGCAGGAGACCTGCCAGGCGGCATTTATGCAGGGAGTGGAAAGAGGATGTCAGGATGCGTCTGTTATCGCCCGCCTGTTTGAAGTCCGTGCGGCGCATGTGCTGGGCGCACGCGATCGCCGGCATGTGAGCGAATTTCTTTCCGGCCTGTTGATTGGCCATGAAGTGGCGCTGATGACGCAGCAAATGGCATCGTCACCACAACCGATCGCCATTATTGGCGGTCATGCACTGGCGCAGCGCTACCAGCAGGCGCTGACTTTTATTAACCGGGATTCAGTTACGCTGGAAGGCGATGTTGCATTCCAGCATGGAATGAGGAGTATTGCGAATGTCCTGGCCCACTAAACTGCCGCTAATTGCCATTCTGCGCGGCATTACACCGGATGAAGCTGAAGCACATGTTGGTGCGCTCATTGAGGCTGGCTTTGATGCCATTGAGATCCCGCTGAATTCGCCCGACTGGGCGCAAAGCATCGGGGCGATGGTGGCAAAGTTTGGCGATAACGCGCTGATTGGTGCCGGAACGGTGCTGGAAACGGCGCAGGTCGACACGCTGGCAACGCTGAACAGTAAACTGGTGGTTACGCCTAATACGGATGCGGCCGTGATTCGCCAGGCGGTCGCGCAGGGCATGATGGTTGCGGCCGGTTGTGCTACCGCTTCAGAAGCTTTTACCGCTTTAAAAGCGGGCGCGCAGGCGCTGAAAATTTTTCCCTCTTCAGCCTTTGGCCCCGGCTATATCAAAGCGCTGAAAGCAGTCCTGCCGCCGGAAGTACCGATGTTTGCCGTTGGCGGCGTCACACCAGAAAATCTGCATGAATTTATGGCTGCAGGCTGCATCGGCGCCGGTCTGGGCAGCGATCTCTATCGCGCCGGCCAGCCGCTGTCACGCACGGCAGAGAAGGCCCGCGCATTTATTGCTGCTTACAAGGACGCTGTACAATGAAAATTACCCGACTCACGACGTATCGCCTGCCGCCGCGCTGGATGTTCCTGAAGATCGAAACCGATGAGGGCATTACCGGCTGGGGTGAACCGGTGATCGAAGGACGCGCCCGCAGCGTTGAAACGGCGGTGCACGAACTGTCAGACTATCTGATCGGGCAGGATCCGGCGCGCATTAACGACTTATGGCAGGTGATGTACCGCGGCGGCTTTTACCGCGGCGGCCCGATTCTGATGAGCGCCATTGCCGGCATCGATCAGGCGCTGTGGGATATTAAAGGCAAAGCGCTTGGCGTACCGGTGTATCAGCTGCTGGGCGGCCTGGTACGTGACAGTATCAAAGCGTACAGCTGGGTGGGCGGCGATCGGCCGGCGGAAGTCATCGATGGCATTCAGAAACTGCGCGCCATCGGGTTTGATACCTTCAAGCTCAACGGCTGCGAAGAGATGGGGATCATTGATAACTCCCGCAAAATCGATGCGGCGGTGAATACCGTTGCGCAAATCCGGGAAGCATTCGGCAGCGACATTGAGTTTGGACTCGATTTCCATGGCCGCGTCAGCGCGCCAATGGCAAAAGTGCTGATCAAAGAGCTGGAGCCTTATCGTCCGCTGTTCATTGAAGAGCCGGTGCTGGCCGAGCAGGCGGAATACTATCCGCGTCTGGCAGCTCAGACGCACCTGCCCATTGCTGCCGGTGAGCGGATGTTCTCGCGGTTTGAATTCAAACGCGTGCTGGAAGCGGGTGGACTGGCCATTCTGCAGCCCGATCTGTCGCACGCTGGCGGCATCACCGAATGCTACAAAATTGCCGCGATGGCCGAATCGTATGATGTTGCACTGGCACCGCACTGTCCGCTGGGGCCGATTGCGCTGGCGGCCTGTCTGCATATCGACTTCGTATCGCGTAATGCGGTCTTTCAGGAACAGAGCATGGGCATTCACTATAATCAGGGCGCCGAACTGCTCGATTACGTGATTAATAAAGACGATTTTAAAATGGACGATGGCCACTTTTATCCGTCAAATAAACCCGGCCTCGGCGTGGAGATTAACGAAGAGCTGGTTATTGAGCGCAGTAAAAATGCGCCGGACTGGCGTAATCCATTATGGCGCTTCCCGGACGGTTCTGTGGCTGAATGGTAACCGCGGTTCTGCTGCGCACGTTTGCGCGGGTGAATGATTAAAATAATCGCCTTACAACATGCCGGATTATTCAGGCTATTAAAAATTTATAAATATTTTAAAAGATGTGCCGGATAAATAAGGCTCAGGTTATTCCTCAGCCTTACTGACGGCACGGCATATTTACCGCTGCGGCGGCTTACATCCGAAAATCTTACCCTGCATTGTTTGCGGTGCGCCCTGTTACGCCCTGCGAACAACATCACGACGGAGAAACACCATGGATCTCTCTGCTGTTCAGGCCAGACCAACGCGGCGCCGTTATATAACGCTGTTAATGATCTTTATTACCGTGGTTATTTGTTATGTGGATCGCGCTAATTTAGCGGTGGCTTCGGCCCATATTCAGGAGGAGTTTGGTATTACCAAAGCGGAAATGGGTTACGTTTTTTCCGCCTTTGCCTGGCTATATACGCTTTGCCAGATCCCCGGAGGCTGGTTTCTCGATCGCGTGGGTTCACGGCTGACCTATTTTATTGCCATTCTTGGCTGGTCGGTGGCGACATTATTTCAGGGGTTTGCCACCGGCTTATTATCACTGATTAGCTTACGTGCAATTACCGGTGTATTCGAGGCACCGGCATTTCCGACAAATAATCGTCTGGTCACCAGCTGGTTTCCGGAGCAGGAGCGTGCGTCTGCCGTTGGCTTCTACACCTCCGGACAGTTTGTCGGGCTGGCTTTTCTGACGCCGCTGCTGATCTGGATCCAGGAACTGCTCAGCTGGCACTGGGTGTTTATCATCACCGGCGGAATTGGCATTCTCTGGTCGCTGGTATGGATCAAGGTGTACCGGGCACCAAAGCACAGCAAGGGGATCAACCAGGCCGAGCTGGACTATATTCGTGAAGGCGGGGCTATGGTCGACGGTGATGCACCGTCAGAGAAAAAAGCGCGTACCCGGCTTACCGCTGCCGACTGGAAACTGGTATTTCACCGTAAACTGTGCGGTGTGTACCTTGGCCAGTTTGCGGTGACCTCAACGCTGTGGTTCTTCCTGACATGGTTTCCTAACTATCTGACTCAGGAAAAACATATTGCCGCATTAACCGCCGGTTTCATGACCACCGTACCGTTTCTGGCTGCGTTTTTCGGGGTGATCCTGTCCGGTATCGTTGCCGACAGGCTGGTGCGCCGTGGGCGCTCTATCGGCTTCGCACGTAAAATGCCGATTATCTGCGGCCTGCTGATCTCCACCTGTATTATGGGCGCTAACTACACCAATGACCCCGTGTGGATTATGGTGCTGATGGCGCTGGCATTCTTCGGTAACGGTTTCGCCTCAATTACCTGGTCACTGGTATCCTCACTGGCCCCGGTGCGTCTGATTGGCCTGACCGGCGGCATGTTTAACTTTATCGGCGGGCTTGGCGGTATCACGGTTCCGCTGGTCGTCGGTTATCTGGCACAGGATTATGGCTTTGCGCCGGCGCTTGTTTATATCTCCGCCGTGGCGCTGGTCGGCGCGCTCTCCTATATTCTGCTGGTCGGAGACGTGAAGCGCGTAGGCTGACAGGCGAGGCGCGCATGGATGCGCGCTTCCCCGCAAAACTGCTGCACCCCCTGAGGGAATCGCGTACCGTATCAGCATCGGTTATCTGTAAGAGCATCCCATGTCAGAAAAACAGCTTACCTTTGCGCAGCGGCATCATCAGCTGACCAATATCAACGTCTGGACCGCCGACAGCCAGTGGCTGGCGTTTGACGTGCGCCCCTCCGGTGCCTCCTTTACCGGCCTGACCATTGAGCGGGTTAACGTTTTTACCGGCGCCGTTGACGTTCTCTATCAGGCACGCGACGGTGCTCACGTTGGCGTAGTGACCGTCAGCCCCGATCTGCCGCCGCGCTACGTCTGTATTCATGGTCCGGAACATCCTGATGCAGACTGGCATTACGATTTTCATCATCGCCGTGGCGTCATCGTGCAGGAGGGGCATGCGGAAACGCTGGACGCCTGCGATATTACCGCGCCCTATACGCCGGGTGCACTGCGTGGCGGATCGCATGTACATGTCTTCAGTCCGGACGGCACCCGCCTCAGCTTTACCTACAACGACCATGTAATGCATGAACGGGATCCGCGCGAGGATTTACGTAACGTCGGCGTAGCCGTGCCGCTGCATCCGGTCTGCCCGGCTGAAAAACATCCGCGTGAGTATGATGGCAGCCACTACTGCGTGCTGATTAGCCAGACGCAGCGTGACCCGCAGCCCGGCAGCGACGCAATCGATCGCGCCTACGAAGAGTGCTGGATAGGCGAACGCGGCTATCAGAAAGCAGACGGCAGCTGGCAGCGCTGGGCTATCGCCTTTATCGGCGATACGCGCGACGCCAGCGGGCAAAAAGTGCCGGAAGTCTTTATCGTTGATTTACCGGAGGCGCTGACTGATTACGCCCGTCCCGGCAGTTCGCCGCTGGAGGGCAGCGATACCCGGCTGCCGGCACCGCCGGCGGGCGTGCAGCAGCGACGGCTGACGCAGACCAGGGGCCTGGCGCTGCAGCCGCGTCACTGGCTGCGCGCGGCTCCGGACGGCAGCGCCATTGCCTTTCTGCTGGCGGATGAACAGGGCATCATTCAGCTCTGGAGCGTGTCACCTAATGGCGGTGAGCCGCGGCAGATCACCCGGCTCAGCAGCAGTATCCAGTCTGCTTTCAGCTGGCATCCGCAGGGGGATGCCATCGCCTTTATCAGCGCCGGGCGTGTGATGCGCTGTGAAATAGCTGACGGTCGCTGTACGCCACTGACGCCAGTCAGTGCTGCCGCGCTGAGCGGCGACGCGGTGGTCTGGTCGCCGGACGGAAATCAGATCGCCTATATGCGTGAAGTAGCGGGCTGGCGCCAGCTGTTCTGCGTCAGTGCGACGCCGGCATCGCCGCAGCCGTAGCGAGGCTTGCCTGCGTATTGGCCTCTTTTTCACTTTGCAGTACGCGTTCGCGCGGTGAGGTACCGCGCTTATCCTCACCGGCGTGGAAGTAGTCCCACGGCAGCAGCAGCGTATCCAGCACGGCAGAGAAGGGCAGATCGAGCAGCGCCAGCGGCTTCAGCACCCAGCCCGTATCGTCATCAGTGAGCATTTTTGCGCTGGCGCGCGTGCCAGGATAGTAACCCTGGCTGCCGCCGGAGTGCGACATCATGCTGGAGCAGCCGGAAGTGGTTATCACACAGCACACCAGCAGGCCGGTCAGCGGAAAACGTTTTATCATCTTCATCGTCATCATCCCTTCAGTCATGGCTGCATCCCTGGCAGCAATAGGTCACCTGACGTCATCAGCGCTCTCTGGCCCTGTTTTCAGTGCAGGTGCAGGGTTTCCTGAGTGTATGTCATCTCACCGGTTTTGCTGCAAAAAAATCACGCCGGCGGCCCTTGAAAAGATCGCTACCATACCCATTTTCACATTACGGCCGTATGACTGTTGCCGCACGGGACAGTGCCGGGCCGGACAACCTGTCCATAGTGGAAGGTTGCCAAAACTTGCTGATTATCAGGAGTCTTATTATGCGTAACTTTGATCTCTCTCCACTTTATCGTTCTTCCATCGGTTTCGACCGTCTGTTCAATCTGCTGGAAACCAATCAGAATCAGGCGAACGGAGGCTATCCTCCTTACAATGTTGAGCTGGTGGATGAAAACCACTACCGCATTACGATTGCGGTGGCGGGCTTTGCTCAGAATGAGCTGGATATCACCGCCCACGACAATATGCTGGTGGTACGCGGCGCGCACCCTGAAGAGCAGCCAGAGCGCAAATATCTTTATCAGGGCATCGCCGAGCGTAATTTTGAGCGTAAATTCCAGCTGGCCGATCACATCGTGGTGCGCGACGCGCGTCTCGAACTTGGGCTGCTGAGTATCGATCTGGAACGCATCGTTCCTGAAGAAGCGAAACCGCGCCGGATTGAAATTCTGAAATAAGGCTGTCACACAAGCCTCAGGCGCCGCAGCAATGCGGCGTTTTTTTTGGTCAGGATCAGGCGCGGGAGAGCAGGCGCTGGCTCAGCAGGCCGCCAAAGACATTGATCAGCAGACCGGCAACGATAACCGCTGCGCCCAGCAGCTCCTGTGTGGTCAGCGCTTCATCCAGCACGACTGCCGCGCTGATAATACCCACCACCGGCACCAGCAGCGTCAGCGGCGCGACGCGCCAGGTTTCATAGCGGCTCAGCAGCCGGCCCCAGATGCCATAACCGATGATAGTGGCGATAAACGCAAGATAGATCAGCGCCAGAATAGTCTGCAGTGAAATTCCCTGCAGGCTGTGCACGATTAGCGTCCTGCCTTCAAACCACCACGAGCAGGCGAAAAAGGGAATAACCGGCACCAGCGCGCTCCATACTACCAGCGACATTACCGGCACACGGTGATTGCGCAGAATGACTTTATTGGTGATATTGCCCAGCCCCCAGGAGGCCGCCGCCGCCAGCGTCAGCAGCATGGTTGTCAGGGTAATGCCGCCTGCCGTCTGGCCAGTCATACCGGCGCTGGCGAGCAGATACATACCCAGCGTCGCAATCACAATGCCGGTAATGTGATTCCAGCGCAGCTTCTCAGCCAGCAGCAGCGCGCCCAGCAGCAGGGTGAAGAACGCCTGCGCCTGCAGCACCAGCGAGGCGACCCCGGCGGGCATGCCAAGCTTGATGGCTAAAAACAGGAAGGCAAACTGTCCGAAGCTGATCGTCATGCCATAGGTCACCAGCCAGCGCAGCGGAATAGCCGGACGCTTTACAAAAAGCAGAGCCGGAAACGCCACCAGTGCAAAGCGCAATCCTGCCAGCAGAAAAGGCGGCATGCCCTGCAGCCCGAGTTTGATCACCACAAAATTGACGCCCCACGCCACGACGACGCACAGCGCTAACAGCATATCTTTTACGGACATAAGGGCTTCCTGTTCTCAGGCTGCAGGCGGTTCCGGGCGCTTAAACCCGGTTCCCGTCTGAGGGTAGCGTAACGCTTTCGGCCTCGCGGAGTGCGCGCTCCAGCTCCTCCGCCAGAATCTGTACTGCACGCTCAATCTTTGCCGCTTCCGGCACATAGTTCATGCGCATGCACTGATGCGTATGCGGCCACGCCTGCTCCAGTCCCGGAAAGAAAAAGTGGCCTGGCACCATCAGCACACCGCGCGCCTTGAGACGCTGGTAGAGCACTTCAGTGGTGATAGGCAGATCGCGGAACCAGAGCCAGAGGAAAATGGCCCCCTCTGGCTTGTGGATCAGGCAGCGATCTTCGGGCAGATAGCGGCGCAGGATCGCCAGCGTCTCCGCTACTTTAGCCTGATAAAACGGGCGGATAACCTCATCAGACAGGCGCAGCAGATCGCCGCGGACAATCATTTCGTTTGCCAGCGCCGGACCAATGCTGCCGGGGGCCAGACTGATGATGCCGTTCATATTGCCCAGCGCGCCAATGGTGCTTTCATCAGCAATAATGATCCCGCAGCGTGCGCCAGGCAGGCCGAGTTTGGAAAGGCTCATGCAGAGAATGGTATTGGGATTCCACAGCGGGCGCGCTTCGCTAAAGATAATACCGGGGAAGGGCACGCCGTAGGCGTTATCAATTAACAGCGGCACACCGTGCTGCTGTGCCAGCGCATCCAGCTGCAACAGCTCATCATCAGTGATCACGTTGCCGGTCGGATTAGTCGGGCGCGAGACGCAAATCAGCCCGATATCCTCATTCAGCGGCAGATGATCGAAATCGACATGATATTTAAACTGTCCCTCTGGCAGTAGCTCGATGGTGGGCTTCGCTGAAACAAACAATCCCTCCTCGAGACCGGCGTCGGCGTAACCAAGATATTCCGGCGCCAGCGGAAACAGCACGCGCTTTTTACTGCCGTCGGCGCGGTGTCCGGCGAACAGATTAAACAGGTAGAAAAACGCACTCTGGCTGCCGTTGGTGAGCGCAATATTTTGCGCCGTGATGGGCCAGCCGAACTGCTCGCGCAGCAGGGTGGCAAGCGATGCCAGCAGCTGCGCCTTGCCGCGCGGGCCGTCATAGTTGCACAGCGCCTCGCTCAGCGTGCCATCTTTATGCATCTGCAGCAGCAGCTGATCAAAATAGTCATTCATCGCCGGGATCTGTGCCGGGTTACCGCCGCCCAGCATGATGGTGCCGGGAGTGCGCAGCCCCTCTCCCATATCTTCCATCAGACGGGAGATACCGGTGGGTTGCGTAAATTTGTCGCCGAACTGAGAAAAGGACATAGGAAGTAAAAATTTTGTGAAAGAGAATGGAGAAAACCACCATAACGCCCGCCGCAGGCGGGCGCAATGGCTAAAGCGGTCGCATCAGCGCAGAACCTGCGGGTTAACGCAGTTTTTATCCGGTGTACCGGTCAGCGCGGCGATCAGGTTTTCAACCGCATCACGGGCCATGCCGTAACGCGTCTCGTGCGTGGCGGAACCAATATGCGGCAGCGTCACCACGTTCGGCAGGGTAAGGATCTCCGCCTCAGCGGGAACGGGTTCCACCTCAAAAACGTCCAGTCCGGCCGCCAGCAGGGTGCCCGCTTTCAGCGCGGCCGTCAGCGCCTGCTCATCCACGACCGGGCCGCGACCCGCGTTGATCAGAATCGCGCCGGGTTTCATCAGCTGCAGCTGCGCGGCACCAATCATGTGGTGTGTCTGTTCGGTCAGCGGCAGACTGATGCAGACGAAATCACTCTCTTTCAGCAGCGTCTCCAGATCGCAGGCGCGCGCCTGAAAACGGCTCTCTGCTTCTTCATGCTGACGGCGGGCGTTATAGAGAATATTCATGCCAAAACCAAAATGGGCGCGCTGCGCCAGCGCCAGACCAATACGGCCCATGCCCAGAATTCCCATGGTTTTATGGTGAACGTCGGTGCCAAACAGATCCGGACCGATGCTCTTTTTCCAGTTCCCTTCCTTGACCCATTTATCCAGCTCGGCCACGCGGCGTGCGGTGCTCAGTACCAGTGCCATCATGGTATCAGCTACGGTTTCGGTCAGTACCGTCGGGGTGTGCATCAGCAGCACCTTGCGCTGATTCAGCGCATCAACGTTAAAGTTGTCGTAGCCGACAGAGACCGTGGAGCAGGCGCGCAGCGCCGGCATATGCGACAGCAGCGTGTCATCGACCTTGCCACCGGAACCGATAATGCCTTCTGCCTGTGCAAAGGCGTCTGCATGCTGATGCACCGTTTCTGGTGTGACATCTTTTACTTCAGTGACGCGAAAATGGGTGTCGAGCTGGCGGCGCAGATCGTCAGGCAGGCTTTTGTAGAGGATCACAGCAGGTTTCATGAATAGCTTCCTGTAGAAATAGGTGACGGGCGGCAGGTGCCGCCCGGAGAAGTCATTTCTTACGCTTTCAGGCGTGCTTCGCCCCGGGAATTGGCGGCGTTTTGTTTGCGGCAGGCTTGACGATCAGCGTCAGCCAGACCGAAACCAGCAGGGCTGAACCCATGAAGATATAAGACGCGGCCGGGCTGCCGGTTGCTCCATTAAGATAGCCGACAATCCATGAACCGATAAAGGAACCCAGTGCGCCCATGCTGTTAATCAGCGCCATAGCACCACCTGAAACGTTGCGTGGCAGCATTTCCGGAATGATGGCAAAGAAAGGACCATAAGGGGCATACATGGCTCCGCCGGCAATCACCAGCAGCGCATAGGAGAGCCAGAAATTGCCCGGACCTACCAGATAAGAGCCGAGGAACGCCAGGGCACCAATCAGCAGCAGCGGCCAGACAAACAGTTTACGGTTTTGCGTTTTATCTGACGCCCACGACACCACCACCATGGCGATAGTGGCGACCAGATAAGGCACCGCTGAGAGCCAGCCCGCTTCCACCATACCCATCTGCGTGCCGTTGCGCAGAATGGAAGGCAGCCACAGCACAAAGCCGTATACGCCAATACTCCAGGCAAAATATTGCATGCAAAGAATGATCACATTGCGATTGCGAAACGCTTCACTGTAGTTGCGCACCGCTTTGATATTTTCCTGCTCTTTCTGCAGCTGCGCCTGCAGCGCGGCTTTTTCCTCATCGCTCATCCATTTTGCCTGCGCCGGTTTGTCCTGCACCAGGAACCACCAGGCGATGGCCCAGATCACCGCCGGAAAACCTTCGATGATAAACATCTCACGCCAGCCAAAGGCATTAATCAGATAGCCGGATACTACTGACATCCACAGTACGGTGACCGGGTTGCCGAGGATCAGAAAGGTATTGGCGCGCGAGCGCTCTGATTTAGTAAACCAGTTACTGATATAGATCAGCATCGCGGGCATGACGGCCGCTTCTACCACGCCGAGGATAAAGCGGATCGCCGCCAGCATCGGAATGTTACTGACGATACCGGTCAGCGAAGCGCAGCCACCCCACAGGATCAGGCACCAGAAAATCAGTTTTTTTACGCTGCGACGCTCGGCATAGATAGCACCAGGGATCTGAAAGAAAAAGTAGCCGAGAAAAAACAGCGCGCCCAGCAGCGATGACATGCCTTTGGTAATGCCGAGATCGTCATTGATGCCGGCGGCAGAGGCGAAGCTGAAGTTCGCCCGGTCCAGATACGCCAGACTGTAGGTGATAAACACGATGGGCATGATATACCACCAGCGTTTTGGCGCGATTGTCTGCGATTTCATGCGTGACTCCTCTGGTTGAGGCGGGCACATTCCGTGGATGCGCCTCAGAATAATAGTGTTGTAGGGTAAGTAGTATTGTGCCGGCGCAGTAGATCAGTAATCACCCAGCGCCGCGCGGGTGGGTAAACCTTCGCTGTCGCCCGCTACCTGAATAGCGAGCGATCCGATTTTGTTGCCGCGCAGAATCGCCTGCGGCAGCGTTTTACCTTCCAGCAGGGCGCTGATCAGGCCTACGGCAAACCCGTCGCCTGCGCCTACGGTATCCACCACGTTGTCGACCAGCACCGGGGCGACCACGCCTTTTTCGCCCTGTGCCGTTTTATACCAGGCGCCGTCGCAGCCGGTTTTGATCACCACGGCTTTCACGCCTTTATCGAGGTAGAAATCAGCAATGGCTTCCGGCTGGCGATAGCCGGTCAGGATATAGCCCTCTTTTTCACCCGGCAGCACCCAGTCGGCATACTCTGCCAGCGCATTAAGCTGCTGGCGCATCTCTGTTTCGCTGCGCCACAGCACCGGACGCAGGTTAGGATCGAAAGAGATGGTTTTGCCCTGCGCGCGCATGGACTGCGCTGCATACTGCAGCAGCGCCAGCGAGGAGTCAGAGAGTGCAGCGGCCACGCCGCTCAGATGGAGGTGGCGCGCGCTGCCAAAATAGTCCGGATTGAAATCTTCCGGTGAGAGATGGCTTGCCGCCGATCCTTTGCGAAAATATTCCACTTCCGGATCGGAGCCGTCGTCAACGCGTGCTTTCAGCTGAAAGCCGGTACGGTAGCGGGGATCCGTGGTTACACAGCGGTGATCAACGTTTTCTTTTGCCAGCTGCTGCAGCGTAAAGCGTCCGAAGCTGTCATCACCTACACGACTGACCCAGCCAACCTGCAGGCCAAGCCGCGCCAGGCCAATGGCAACGTTCAGTTCGGCACCGGCAATACGCTTGATAAAGCGCTCTGCCGCTGCCAGGTCACCGGTTTGCTGCGCGATAAACATCGCCATCGCTTCGCCAATGGTAACGACATCAAGTTGAGAATGGTGTGTCATGGCAGGCTCCTCACGCGGCACGCAGCAGGTCAACATAGTGGCGGGTTACCGCCAGCAGATCGCCGCCTTCCAGCGGAAACTCAATACCGCGCGGTGCATCAGCGGGCAGGGCGTGCAGCAGCGTGCGCCAGCTCTCATCCGCCTCATCAAGGGCGATAGCACGAAACGAGTCACGATGCGCAACCGCCGCCTTAACGTGCACATAGCTGACATAGCGACTGAGCTGGTGAGCGGCCTGCAGCGCATCCTCGCCCGTCCAGAGCCAGTTTCCCATGTCAAATGTCATATCCAGCGGCAGCGCGGCATCGCAGGTATGGTGAAAAAAGCGCAGCATCGGCGCCAGCGTACTGTCAGCAGTCTGATCGTTCTCAATAACCAGCGTCACAGACGTAGACGCGAGGATTTCCACCAGCTGCGGGTCAGCCAGCTGAACAAAGTGGCCGATAGCGAGCTTCAGCCGCTGCGCACCGAGCTGTTCTGCTTCCTGGAAAAACTGTGCCAGGCGTGGGTTGAGTGCACCATCTGCCAGCCACAGCGATTCCGGTACCGAGTAGCTGACCTGCAGCGACTGCTCACGCGCCGTCTGGCCCAGTTCCGGCAGCTGCAGCAGCTCAGTGTCGCTGAACAGCTCGCGACGGATCTCAACGCCGTCAGCGCCGGCCGCTTTGATCAGCGGCAGCAGGCGGATCTGCCCGCCAAGCTCGGCAATTTTATGCGCGCCATAGGCGGCAGTCACTACAATAATTTCTGGTCTCATTACGTCTCTCCGGGCACCAAACTGCCTCCCAATCGTTAAGAAAACGTTAGATGGAACCGGTTCCAAAGGAAAGACGCAGACTGCGGATTTATGATCCTGCTCACGAAGTCAGTATCAGGTCCCGATCTCAGCGCAGCGGCTGGCTCGACCCGCGAACGATCAGCTCGCCGGAAAAAACCTGATCCCGTATGGGCGCATCGCTGCCGTCAATGCGGGTGATCACCTGTTCCAGCGCCGCATAGCCAATCTGCCACGTAGGCTGACGCAGCGTGGTGATACCGACGCCGGCCAGCGCCGCCCACTCCAGTTCATCAAACCCCAGCAGGCCGATATCTTTACCCCAGACCAGCTCCAGGCGCTGGAGCGCCCGGGCCACCTGCAGCGTCAGGGCCCCATTGGCGGCTATCACGGCGACGCGTCTGCCGGCATGCTGCTGATAGAAGTTCAGCAGCGCCTGCTCCAGGGGGGCGGGCTGATGCAGCGGCACTTCCGCATTCTCCGCCACTGCGTCCGGCGCAGCGCCTGCGGTGGCGAAAAAGGCGCGCAGGCGTTCGCGGCGGGTGTTGACGCTGCCCAGCGGCTCACTGAGAAACAGCAGTGCGTTATAGCCGTTATCCAGCAGATGGCGCGTGGCGTGGCAGGCTGCTTCCTGGTTATTCAGTCCGACGACATCGCAGGCGAACTCAGGAATTTTACGGTCGATCAACACCATCGGCAGCATTGACTGCTGCAGCCGGTTGAGCACTACCTCATGCATACCCACTGCATTAACCACAATACCCTCAACCTGATAGCTGCTCAGCAGCTGCAGATAGTGCTGCTCCAGATCGACCTCATTGTTGGTGTTACACATCAGTAGCGTAAAACCGCGGGCGCGGCAGGCGGCTTCAATACCGCTCAGCACATCCACAGAATAGGGATTGGTAATATCTGCAATGATCAGGCCAATTAATCGCGTGCGGCCGCGTTTCAGGCCGCGCGCCATCTGGCTGGGACGATAATTCAGCGCGTCAATTGCCTGTTCAATGCGGGTTTTCAGATCGGGCGAGAGAAGATGTTCTTCCCCGTTCAGATAGCGGGAAACACTGGTTTTACCGGTATTTGCCGTGCGGGCAACATCGCTGATTGTGGCGCGTGGCGGCCTGGTTTTCATTGCATATCCCTGAGAAGTTAAATCAGGCGAAGACTACCACAGCACGCGCGGCACGCCATCATCAGGCGTCAGCGGCCAGGCGCAAAACCGGCTGCCAGAGCGTCTGTAACTCGGTAACCGGTCTGTCTGCCAGCAGCTGCAGCACCATCTCCGCCACGCATTCGCCGATACGCTGCTGAGAGATTTGCAGAATCACATTAACCGGATGATCAATGATCGAGTCATGGGGCAGACCGTCATATACGTAGAGCGCTATCGCGCCGGTACCGGAGAGCCGCTGCTGCTGCTGGAGCGCAATTGCAGCGCCCTCGCCGAGCGTGCTGCAGTCGGTGATAATGGCCTGCGGTGGCGCTGGATGGCGTAGCCAGGCGAGCGTCTGCTGCAGACCGGCACGACGGGTGGGCGGCAGTGACGCGACAAATTCTGCGGGCTGTGCGGCAGCCTGCAGCGTATCCAGAAAGCCGCGGCGGCGATCGATGATATAGGTGCCCGGCTCATCGGTGCCGAGCCAGGCAAGCCTGCTCAGTCCCTGCTGCAGGGCGTGCTGTGCCGCCAGCTGTGCACCCGCATAGTTATCGTAATCGAACCAGGCGTAGGGCTGCGGCAGCTCACTACGGCCGAGGGTAAGAAAGCGAAACCCTTTCTGCTGCAGGCGCTGCAGGCGGGCGTCGTGCGGGGTGGTATGGGTAACGATCAGCGCATCAAGCGCGCCGCTGCGCAGCATGCGCAGTAAATTGCGCTGCTGATCGCGCGGTTTATCAGGCAGCAGCAGCAGGTCAATATCCTGACGCGCAAGACACCGATCCAGCGTCAGCAGCATGTCGCTGTAGTAGCTGTCGTTAAGCGAGGCAGTGCTGACGGGTAATACCAGCCCGACGGCATTTGCCCGGCCGGTTTTCAGGCGGCGTGCCGCAATGTTTGGACGATAACCGCGGCGGCGCGCTTCATCCTGAATGCGTTGTCGTGTTGTTTCCGCCACGTCATCGTAGCCGTTTAACGCGCGACTGACGGTGGTAACAGAGAGGCCAAGAGCGGTAGCGATCGCTTTGAGTGACATGGGCGTATCCGACCGGTTAAGTTTTCGTCACGCTGGTATGATCCAGTGTAGTATTCAGACAGCGAAGGCAGTATACACACTTTTCTGGAAGGGTTTCCAGTTATTTCCGGAAGGGTTCAGAAAACCGGCCTGCGGGCGCAGGCCGGCTGGGTACTTAGTTCAGCGGGCTGAGAGTGATCTCAACGCGGCGGTTCTGCGCTTTCCCCTCTTCAGTGCTGTTGCTGGCAACCGGGTTATCCGGACCCATGCCCTGCGTACGCAGGCGATTCTGTGCTACGCCCTGCAGCACCAGCGCGCTGGCCACGCTTTCAGCACGCTGCTGCGACAAACGCATATTCAGCGCGCGCGACCCGGTGCTGTCGGTATAGCCGACAACGTTAACAGCAGTTTTTGGATACTCTTTCAGCACCATTGCCACGCCGTTCAGGGTGTTAGCACCGGCCGTTTTCAGCGTCGCGCTGCTGGAGTCAAAGGTCACATTGTTTGGCATATTCAGAACAATGTTGTCGCCCTGACGGGTTACGCTGACGCCCGTACCGCGCATTTTGTCACGCAGTTTTGCTTCCTGAACATCCATGTAATACCCCACGCCGCCACCCAGCGCTGCACCAGATGCCGCGCCGATCAGCGCACCTTTTTTACGATCTTTTTTGGAGGAGGAGAGCACGCCTACTCCGGCACCGACGACGGCGCCCAGACCCGCACCAATTCCGGATTTACCCGCCTGCGATTCGCCGGTATAAGGATTGGTAGTACAACCCGACAGCGCAAGGCTGCCGCTTACAAATAAGGCCAGCGTCAGAGCACGCTTTTTCATCATCAGTCCCTCAATATACTTATGGGTAACAGTCCCGGAAAGCCACTATTATGCCGTTCAAAGATAGGGAAATTCGTGAGGCTGAATCTGAAAATGTAACTTTTTGCGTTAAAGATTATCAGGATGGCAGAAACAGGTCGTCTGATGATCGTTAATCAGCCCGCAGGCCTGCATAAATGCGTGGCATATTGTGGGGCCGATAAATTTGAAGCCGCGCTGCTTCAGGGCTTTCGAGAGCGCTATTGCCGGTTCGGAAGTAACCGGTGCCTGCCGGTAATCAGCATAATGGTGCAAAATGGGGCGATCGTTCACGAATGACCAGATAAAGCAGGGAAAGTCTTCGCCCTCTGCTTCCAGCGCCAGCAGGGCACGTGCGTTCTGTACAATCGCTTCCAGCTTACCGCGATGGCGGATCAGCCCGCTCTCCTGCATCAGACGGTTGATATCTTTCTCGTTCATCCGCGCCACGGCTGCCGGCTCAAAATCATGAAACGCCTGACGGTAGTTTTCACGCTTTTTCAGCACGGTGATCCAGGAAAGGCCCGCCTGCTGCCCTTCAAGGCAGATCATCTCAAACAGGGCGCGCCTGTCTCGCTGCGCCACGCCCCACTCCTGGTCATGATAATTCACGTAAAGCGGATCTGCTGTTACCCAGCCACATCGCTGCATGTTCTGCTCCCTGGTTCTGCTGCGGACGTTAACCGGCGAGGCTGAAAACCGGCACCAAATGAGAAGCGCAACGAGTCAGGTGAAATATACTAAGCGCGCTAATTATTTTCTTATTTGGTTACATTATAATGCGTGAACATATTACTCTTATTAGCCGCGAGATGGCGGCCTTTCTCATCAGTGGATCGCTTCTGGTTTTCTGCATGTCGATGGTATACATCGATGTGGCGTGGATGCACAACGCGCTACACGAAACGTCGTTTACGGAAATCACACAGGCGGTGATGCTGACTCTGCTTGCTGCGCTTTTCTTTCGCGCCGCGTCGCAGCGACCGCAGCAGCGCAGCGCGCTGATTCTGGTGGGCGGATTTTACAGTTGCATGCTGATACGCGAACTCGATTATCTGTTTGATTTTATTCAGCACGGTGCCTGGCTCTGGTTTGCGCTGGCGACCACTGCAGCCTCACTGGCGCTGGCGCTGCGCACGCCGGCGCAGATTCTGCCCGGCCTGGCTGCGCTGCTGCAGCACCGCAGCTGGCAGATGATGGCTGCGGGCTTACTGGCCATACTGGTGTTTTCCCGGCTGTTCGGTATGCATCAGCTCTGGCAGCAGCTGATGCTGGAAGGGTATAACCGGGTCGTGAAGAACATGGCCGAAGAGGGCTGCGAACTCTTTGGTTACAGTCTCTGCCTGATCGCATCGCTGCGCTACCTGTGGCAGACGCGTGTTACACAGCAGGATGCGGCCCGAGATAGCGTCTCGCCTGCGCTAAGCCATGCCCGTTACGCTCCGCGCTAATTCCTGCTTTTATGACGATCCCCGGTGTTAAAACAGGTACACTGTCTGTCTGGCGCCGGGTTATCTGGCGCCCCGGAATGCTCAACGTCAGGTCTCTTCATGTCCGTAAAAATCTTATCTTCAACGCTGGCCGGTCTGGACAGCTTCTGCCGCGATCCGCTTGCCGCACTGAATCAGGCCGATAATGGTACGCTGGCCGTGCTGCAGGATAACGCGCCCGCTTTTTATGCGGTTACGCCGCAGCGCCTGGCGGCGCTGCTGGCGCTGGAAGCGGCAACACAGCAGCCCAGCGATGTCGCGCTGGATGACAGTTTGTTTCAGCCGGATAGCGCAGCGCTGGCTATCCCGGCAGGTAAGTTTGCCATGTATCAGGGGTGGCAGCCCGACAGCGATTTTCAGCGTCAGGCAGCCGTATGGGGTGTGGCACTCAGCGAGCCGGTGACGCCTGCTGAACTGGCCACCTTTGTGGCTTACTGGCAGGCAGAAGGGCGGCCGTTTCATCATGTGCAGTGGCAGCAGAAGCTGGCACGCAGCGTACAGATGCACCGTGCCGGCAATGGTGGTCAGCCAAAACGCGATATTACGCGTATCGACAATACTGATTACGATATTCCCGATGGTTTCCGAGGTGAGTAATGAAAACTCCGACCAATCTTTTCAATCGCCTGAAAAAAATCATGCCGGCAGATGTGCAGCCAAAGTTTAAGAATGGTGCTGAACTGCTGGCGTGGAATCAGGAGCAGGGCCGTCTGCGCTCAGAAGCAATCGTGCGTGAAAACCGCGCCATGAAGATGCAGCGCATCATGGGCCGCTCCGGTATTCGCGAACTGCATATGAACTGCTCTTTTGACAACTATCGCGTCGAGAATGACGGGCAGCGCAAAGCGCTGATGCTGGCGCGCGAGTACGCGGCCGGATTTGAAAACAGTATTGCCAGCTTTGTTTTTACCGGCCGGCCCGGCACCGGCAAGAACCATCTGGCAGCGGCGATTGGGAATGATTTGATCATTCGCGGCAAGAGCGTACTGATTGTGACGGTGGCCGATTTGATGTCCAGCATGAAGGGCACGTTCAGCGGCGGCAGTGATATCACAGAAGAGCGGCTGCTGCAGGATCTTACTCTGGTTGATTTGCTGGTGATTGATGAGATCGGCATGCAGAGCGAGTCGCGCTACGAGAAAGTGATTATTAATCAGATTGTTGATCGACGTTCTTCCTCAAAGCGCCCTACCGGCATGCTCTCTAATCTCGATCCGGCAGGGATGAACAGCCTGCTGGGCGAGCGCGTAATGGACCGGATGCGGCTGGGAAACAGCCTGTGGGTACGCTTCGACTGGGAGAGCTACCGCAGCCGCGTGCGTGGTGATGAATATTGATAGCTGAAACGCGTAAACTGCGCTGCAGCCTGCGCGCCAGGTGATGCCGGGCTGCTAAACTGAACCGTATCTCTTTGTCAGGTGAAGGTGCCATGAAAGCAGGCGGTAAAGGACCAGCGGTACTTCGACTGAATAATATGAAGCGGGTCATGACGCAGCTGCGTTCCACCCGTGTCACCTCCCGTCAGGACATTGCCCGGGCGCTGGATCTGAGCAAAAACACGGTTTCACTGATTATTGATGACCTGCTGGCGCAGGGGCTGGTCCGCGAGCTGGGGCCGGTCAGCGTAGCGGCCGCAGGGCGGCCCAAAATAGAGATCGCCCTGCGGCCGGAAAAACTAAAAAGCGCTGGCATCATGGTGGCGCGGCAGACGATTCACTGGCAGGTACGCGATTATTTCTCACAGGTCATTGCGGAACAGACGTGGCGCACCGAAACGGCCGTACCAGAGCGGCTGCTGCAGGAGCTGGCCGAAGTGTGTCAGACATTATGTGCTGCGCATCCGGAGCTGACAGGAATTGCCATTGGTCTGCCGGGCATCATTGATTCACAGCGCGGCTTTGTACACTTCTCTGCGCCACTGGGCTGGGAGAACGTGGCGGTGCTGGCGCCGCTGCAACGCTGCGTCCGCCTGCCGCTGCAGGTGCTCAACAACGTCAAGGCTGCCGCACTGCTCTCTGTACAGCAGCTGCAGCTCAGTAAGACGCAGAGCCATTTTTATCTGCGTATCGCTGAGGGCGTGGGCGGGGCGCTGATCGATCGTGGCGCGCTGTTTACCGGCAGCAGCTGGACCGCCGGAGAAATCGGTCATCTGCGGGTGCAGCGCGAGGGCCTGCTCTGCAGCTGTGGTCGCCGGGGGTGTCTTGAGACCCTGATTAGCCAACCCGCCATTCAGCAGCAGCTGAGCAAACGCAAGCCGGGCCTGCGCTGGCAGCAGGGCGAGAGTGACCCTTTACTTTTCAATCCGCTGATGAGCGAAGCGGGCGGGCATCTGGGGTTTGCGCTGAGTCAGGTCATGCAGCTGGTCAACCCGGCCTGTATTATTATTGATGCGCCGTGGAACAGCGCATCTGTTTTCAGGGATGCCGTAAAGCAGACGATGCAGGCCAGTACGCTGGCGTTCACTCACGCGCATACTACCCTCCATTTTCTGTCGCAGCGTCTTGAGCCGGCCCAGGGGCTGGCACTGGCTGTTATTGCGCAGTATGAACAGGCAGATTATTAACCCCGTGCACCACCTTCTTTGCCACATTGCTGACAGATCAGGCTAAGCCACCCCTTGTTACGGAACGCATCATGAAAACGCAGCGCATCACGCTGGATGATATTGCCACGCTGGCAGGCGTGACCAAAATGACGGTGAGCCGCTTTCTGCGCACTCCGGAAAAAGTGAAACCCGCCACCGCCGGGCGCATTGCGGCAGTGATCACTGAAATCGGGTACGAGGCAGAAAGAGAGAGTCCGGTTGCGCCACGCGCACCGCGCATCGGCGTGCTGATCCCCTCTTTCTATAATCAGATTTTTGCAGATGTGCTGGCGGGAGTGGAGTCGGTAGCGCATACGCAGGGCTATCAGACGCTGGTGGTCAGTTATGACTACGATTTACAGCGCGAAGAGGAGCAGATTGCCACCGTGCTTGCTCTGGGTGTCAAAGGCCTGATACTGACCGGAACGGTACATACGCTGCGGGCTGAAAAATATCTGCAGGCCGCAAGCGTGCCGGTGGCTGAAGTGATGGGGCTGGGCACAGCGCCCGGGCGAATCAATGTGGGCTTCGATAATTATCGCGCCGGGTTTGAGATGACCCGCCTGCTGCTGAAGAGCGGCAAGCAGCACATTATCTATTTTGGCGCCATGTCCGATCACCGGGACGAGCAGCGCTACGCGGGCTACCGTGACGCAATGCTGCAGGCGCAGCGACCTGCGGGGCGTATTGTGCCAAAGCGCATCTCTTCTGTTTCCGCCGGTAATGAAATGATGGCGCAGGCGCGCCAGCGCTATCCGCAAATGGACGCTATTTTCTGCACTAACGACGATCTGGCCGTTGGCGTACTGCAGGCGTGTCATCAGGCCGGCATCGCCGTACCGCAGACGCTGGCGATAGCCGGTTTTCACGGGCTTGATATCGGTCAGGTCACAACGCCGGGGCTGGCCAGCGTGATCACGCCACGCTTTGAGATGGGCAAAATTGCCACGGAAAGGATATTGCAGCAGAGCAGTGGTCAGCCATCAGCGGCAGAGCAGGTGGAGCTGGCTTTCCGGCTGACCCGGGGACAAACCATCTGAACCGATGCAGGCCACCCGGCGGTGGCCTGCGCAGGCTGATTTAGTCGCGAGCAGCGGCCGGCGGCACGATAGAAGGCGGCGTGTGATGCGCCCGTTTCAGGAAACGGCTTTCCAGCAGGGTCCATGAAGTCCACGCCAGTGCCAGAGTCATGACGATGGTCAGCAGCAGGCCGGCAAAGGCGTTAGCGCTGAACACACCAAAATGCTGCAGTACCTGAATAATTGGCCAGTGATAGAGGTACATGCCATACGAAAGATCGCCAAACTGGCTGATTTTTATCTCACGGCACAGGCTGGTACAGCAGAAAATCACCACTGAAGAGAACGCAACCGGCTCAATGATAAATGCATACTCGCTGCGTTTGCACAGCAGCCACGCCGCCATCGATACCAGCGTAATCATCTTCAGCCGATCAAAAGCGGGCTTGTGTACCGCCAGCAGGCTGCCAAAGAAGAAGTACGAGGAGAGGGCGACAAACTGCTTCGCCAGGGTATCTGCTTTGGGACCGCTATAGACAGAAGTAAAATAGAAGAACCAGGCGCAGGAAACGAGGAAGATCACGCCCCAGACTTTCAGCGGATTACGCTTCATCAGCGGAACGATAAAGGGCAACAGCACGTAGAGCGTCAGTTCTGCTTTAATGGTCCAGAGTGAGCCATCCATCGGCTGATTCGGGTTATCAGTAAACACCCCTGGCAGCGAAGCCTGAATAAAATTCAGAAAGGTAAAGTTTGCCACCAAATACTTAATCGTTTCACGATGTTTCAGGAAATCCATCAGCGGCAGCGTAGTCAGGCACAGGCCAATCGTAAAACACATCAGGATTACAAATATATAAGCGGGCAGAATACGCTGGGCACGCTTAATAAAATAGGAGTTCAGTGAGCGGCTTCTTAAGTAACTTTTTGCAATAAGAAATCCGCTTATTGCAAAAAATCCTTTCACAGCAAAATCGCTATTCAGATAGTGTGCAAGGAAACGAATGTCAGCATTCCTGGTGACTTCAGCTGAGTGAACCAGCAAAACGATAAAGGCGAGCGAAAGCCTGACAATATCAAAATTATTTTTTTCGTTCATATCAGTGTTCTTTTTAATGAAATGACAACGCGCTGTAACACTAATTAAAGCGCCTGTACCGGATGGTGTTCTGATTAAAAGCGTCTGGATCTGCCGTGGCAGACGTAAACTATTAGAGTTTTAAATGATAGAAAAATCAAGTGATGTATAAGGCCGGCATGATATTCAGAATTTCCCTGGTAGAGCGGAAAGGAAAGGGGATAAATTAAAAACGCTAACCGGTGGGTTAGCGTTTTTAACGATTAACGGAACAGCTGGAAGCTGCGTGAGACCTCATAGCCGACGATCGATTGCTTACTGGCCATGGTGTTGTAGTAGAGGTAGTAGAGCACCATCAGCACGGTTATCGCTACGGCAATCACCTTTCGCAGCTTTTTGGTTTCCCAGATGCAGAGCGAGATCAGCACGGGCTCAACCTGCAGCAGGTAGTTTGCCAGGCGGCCGCCAGAAGCATAGTCCTGCAGCGCCATACGCAGGCCACTGCCGATGGCGAACGTAATCGCCAGAATATAGTAAGTGTTAAATTTTGCCGGATCGGCGTTTCTGATCTTATCGCTCAGCAGCATATAGCTGAAGATAAAGACAAAACCAATGTTCTTCAGGTTAGAGAGCGTCAGAATACCCTGCTCCTGGCGCGACTCCGCATCGGCATAACCCATGGCCCTGTCGCCGAGTGATCCCAGATGGCTGGAGAGTGCGGTAATCAGCGCCGAGCTTCCCATAAATGCCAGCGGCAGGCTGATAACAACGATCGCAATCGGCACATATTTGTTTTTGCGGATAATCATCGCCATCGGAATAAGCAGCGCGACAACAGCCGTTGCGTGGCAGAAAAACGACAGCAGAAACGTGGTCACCATACCCGATTTACTGCGACGCGACATATGCCAGATAAAGCCGAGCAGAAACGCCGAGCAGAGACCAAAGCGGATCTGGTTCATGTCTTTGTTGATAAACAGGTGCGCCGAGTAGACGGCCAGCGCGACCAGCGGCAGGGGCGTCAGCTTGCGGAAATAGTGCGCGTTAACGCATACCGCGATGAAGGCGATAACAAAGATAAAGATGTCAGCATTGGCCGTAAAAACGCGCGTTGCACCAGCAATCGCATAAATAGCAGGCTCATAGCGAAACTCGACCACGGCGCGCCAGAATCCCTCGATAATAATTTTATCGAGAAACTGTGCATAGAAGTCGCGATACTGGAAGTCATCAAGGCCGGTTCCCAGGCCACGGATGCCGCCAAAAGTAAAAAGTACTACAACAGCAATAAAATAAAGCCACGTCCTGATATGTGCTGTGTTTTCATTTTTACTTAACATGATTTCGACAATAGCGACGAAAGTCAGGCTAAGACTTATGATCCAGTAAATTCCCATGGTCACAGATTCTTATAGTTTAAAATGCACTTATAACATAGGGCTATGTTTTGGTAAACATGAGAAAAGTCTAATTTTTCCTGGCCCGGTATTTTATCAGATTACTGCCGGGATTATTATTCATCCGCTTTCTGCTATTTTCAAATTCTGCCGCTGATATTTTTCCTTTTCAGAGAGTTGCCGAGCCTCAGTCGTAAAGAAAAGGCAGAGCGCAGGGCAGGTTTGTGATTGTTTTTATTAATAATATGGAGCCAGAAGAATGATTTTTTTTCGCCTGATAAGCGCGTTTTTACTGCTTTATCTTCCACTGGCCTTTGCCGCTAAGGAAATTCCTATCTGGCCAGGCGAAAACATGACGCAAAATAAATTTATTAATTTCAGTAAAAATCCTGCTGATAATAATCGAGCCGTCACACAGGTTAATTCGCCGGAAATGATTTATGTGCCGCCAGCGGGAAAAAATAATCACACAGCCGTGCTTATCATTCCCGGTGGGGGGTTTTCTTATATTATGAAAGATCTTGAAGGCCTTAATATCGCCACAGTATTAAGCCGTCAGGGTTATTCGTCATTTGTTCTTCTGTATCGCATGCCACACGACGGCACTGCACAGCATCGCCTGGCGGCTTTTGCCGATGCGCAGCGGGCACTGCGGCTTATCCGGGCCAGCGCCCCGCACTACCATATTGCTGCTGACCGTATTGGCGTAATGGGTTTCTCAGCGGGGGCTTATCTGGCCGCGAATCTCAGTAACGATCCTGATGGTGATAACTATCCGGCACAGGATGCGCAGGACAGCGTGTCAGCACGTCCTGATTTCACCGCGCTTATTTACCCGGTACTCTCCCTTAAGGATGGCGTAACGCATCCGGGCACGCGTGCCGCGATGTATGGCAAAACCATCAGCCCGCAAACCATCATGCAGCAGTCGCAGGAAGCGCGCGTCAGTGCGCATACGCCGCCAACGTTTCTCGTCCAGGCGCTGAATGACGGCACGGCTTCACCGCAGAATACGCTGCTGATGTTTGCGGCGCTGCGCGAGCACAAAGTGAAAACAGAACTGCATCTGTTCCAGCAGGGCGGGCACGGTTTTGGCACCGGACAAAAACTGAAGCTGCCGGTACGAAACTGGCTGACGCTGTTTCATGACTGGCAGAGCCACCTGGCTGACCGGTAAAAGCGGGCATGCGCGCGCCTGGCCCACCGGTCAGCGCTTTCAGCTGACCAGCTGTCGCGTATCGATACGTTTTAGCAGCATCGCCAGCAGCAGACTTCCCAGCAGCGTTACGCCAAAGACCCACGGCAGGTCGAGCCAGGGTCGTGACATATCGTCATAATGGTGAGTGCGCAGATAGTGAATAAACAGCGCGTGAAAGCCATATACCGGCAGCGAATAGCGTGAAATGGTTGCCAGCAGCGGCAGCGGCCGCTGGTTCAGGCTGTTTTTAAACAGGACCAGCAGGCTGATGGCCGCGATAAAGACCAGCGGCCCGCAGTAAAGATACCAGGTGTCGTTAAAGGCGCCGTTGATTTTCAGCAGCTGTTTTGTCCCCAGTGCGATGCCCAGCACGCAGGCGATAAACACGCTACCTGCCAGCCAGCTGATCCGCCGGCCCCCTGTTTCCATACAGCCGATAGCGCGTCCGAGCAGGGCGTACAACAGGTAGTAGAAGCTGTCGCCACTGACATAGAGATTGACCGGCAGCCAGCGAAAGGATCCCACTGACTGACTGACCGTATTCGGGTTGGCCACCACTGCCAGCACCACCACCAGCAGCGCCACGTAGCGTTTCTGTACCGTTTTGACCTGTATCAGCGGCGAAAGCAGGTAGATGCCGATAATCGCAAAGAAGAACCACAGATGATAGAACACCGGCTTCTGCAGCAGCTTCATAATGGAACGGCCTTCACTGATTGGCGTCAGCCAGGTGATATACGCCAGCGCAACCGCGCTGTAGAACAGCAGGCAAAGCACAATGCGTATCAGGTGCCGCGCCTGCGCGCTGCGCTCGCCAAAAAACAGGTAGCCTGAAATCATAAAGAATAGCGGCACGCAGACGCGTGAGGCAGCGTTCATCAGGTTGGTCACATCCCAGGTGATGCCGGTGACCGCCATCGGCCCGGTGATATACCAGGTCGTGGTATGGATCACGATCACCATCAGGCAGGCGACCGCGCGTAAGTTGTCGATCCAGCTAATTTTTTGCGGCATGGGATCCTCGCATACAGATGGTGCGTGGAAGGGTAGCCGCTGTACCGCCACTCAACAACATCTGACGCCGTAATTCAGAGCCCTCTGTGCGGCCAGCGCGCGCGCGACCCGCACAGCCTCAGGATTTCCGGCTGCACATTGCCCGGTCAAAGGGTATACTGTCGAACTCTTTTTAATTCACCCGTATCCCGTGCGAATTCAACATGCAAAAGTTTGATACCAAGACCTTTCAGGGCCTGATCCTGACCTTGCAGGATTACTGGGCGCGCCAGGGCTGCACCATTGTCCAGCCGCTGGACATGGAAGTGGGCGCCGGCACCTCACACCCCATGACCTGCCTGCGCGCTATCGGCCCGGAGCCGATGGCCAGCGCCTACGTGCAGCCTTCACGTCGTCCGACCGACGGACGCTATGGCGAAAACCCTAATCGCCTGCAGCACTACTATCAGTTCCAGGTGGTGATTAAGCCTAACCCGGACAATCTTCAGGAGCTCTACCTCGGATCGCTGAAAGAGCTGGGTATCGATCCCACTGTCCACGATATTCGTTTCGTTGAAGATAACTGGGAGAACCCGACGCTGGGTGCCTGGGGCCTCGGCTGGGAAGTGTGGCTCAACGGCATGGAAGTGACGCAGTTCACTTACTTCCAGCAGGTTGGTGGCCTGGAGTGCAAGCCGGTCACGGGTGAGATCACCTATGGCCTGGAGCGTCTGGCAATGTATATCCAGGGCGTGGACAGCGTCTACGATCTCACCTGGAGCGACGGTGCCTTTGGCAAAACCACCTACGGCGATGTGTTTCACCAGAACGAGGTGGAGCAGTCGACCTATAACTTCGAGTATGCCGACGTCAGTTTCCTGTTCAGCTGCTTTGAGCAGTATGAAAAAGAGGCGCAGCAGCTGCTGGCGCTGGAGAAGCCGCTGCCGCTGCCAGCCTACGAGCGTATTCTGAAAGCGGCACACAGCTTTAACCTGCTCGACGCGCGCAAGGCGATCTCCGTTACTGAACGCCAGCGCTATATTCTGCGTATTCGCACCCTGACGAAAGCTGTGGCGGAAGCCTACTATGCGTCACGCGAGGCGCTGGGTTTCCCGATGTGCAACCGTAATAAGTAAGAGGCAGCCATGACCGATAAAACTTTCCTGGTGGAAATTGGCACCGAAGAGTTGCCTCCGAAAGCCCTGCGCAGCCTGGCAGAAGCCTTTGCGGCACACTTTACTGCCGAGCTGGACAGCGCTGGCCTGACGCACGGCGAAGTCAGCTGGTTTGCTGCCCCGCGCCGTCTGGCGCTGAAAGTGGCGGCACTGGCGGCGGCACAGCCCGATCGTGAGATTGAAAAGCGCGGCCCCGCTGTCGCAGCGGCGTTTGACGCTGCAGGTAATCCGACGAAAGCAGCAGAAGGCTGGGCACGCGGCAACGGCATTACTGTTGATCAGGCTGAACGCCTGAGCACTGACAAAGGCGAATGGCTGGTGCATCGCGCTGCGGTGAAGGGTGAGCAGGCCAGCGCGCTGCTGCCGGCAATGGTCACGACCGCACTGAGCAAGCTGCCGATCCCTAAACTGATGCGCTGGGGCGCCAGTGACGTCCAGTTTGTGCGCCCGGTGCATACCGTGACGCTGCTGCTCGGAGAGGAACTGATCCCGGCGACTATTCTGGGCGTGCAGTCAGCACGCACCGTTCGCGGTCACCGCTTTATGGGTGAGCCAGAATTTACGCTGGAGCACGCCGATCACTATCCGCAGCAGCTGCTGGCGCGCGGCAAGGTGATGGCTGATTACGCTGAACGTAAAGCGAAAATCAAGGCGGATGCGGAAGCGGCCGCACAGCAGCTGGGCGGCGTCGCCGATCTCAGCGACAGTCTGCTGGAAGAGGTGGCTTCGCTGGTGGAATGGCCGGTGGTGCTGACGGCAACGTTTGAAGAGAAGTTCCTGGCGGTGCCGGCGGAAGCGCTGGTCTATACCATGAAAGGCGATCAAAAATATTTCCCGGTCTACAGCCCGGAAGGAAAACTGCTGCCGAACTTCATCTTCGTGACCAACATTGAGTCAGGCGATCCGCAGCAGATCGTGGCCGGTAATGAAAAAGTTGTGCGTCCCCGTCTGGCGGACGCGGAGTTCTTCTTCAACAGCGATCGCAAAAAGCGTCTGGAAGATAACCTGCCGCGTCTGGAGACGGTGCTGTTCCAGAAAGAGCTGGGCACGCTGCGTGATAAGACCGACCGCATTCAGGCGCTGGCAGGCTGGATTGCCGCGCAGATTGGTGCAGATGTGGATCACGCAACCCGCGCCGGCCTGCTCTCCAAGTGCGACCTGATGACCAACATGGTGTTTGAATTTACCGACACCCAGGGCGTCATGGGTATGCACTACGCCCGTCATGACGGAGAAGCGGAAGATGTGGCGGTAGCGCTCAATGAGCAGTATCAGCCGCGCTTTGCTGGCGATGCGCTGCCTTCTAACCCGGTGGCCTGTGCCGTCGCGATTGCAGACAAAATGGATACGCTGGCGGGCATTTTTGGTATCGGTCAGCATCCGAAAGGCGACAAAGACCCCTTTGCGCTGCGCCGCGCCGCGTTAGGTGTGCTGCGTATTATCGTCGAGAAGAATCTGCCGCTTGATCTGCAGAGCCTGACCGAAGAAGCCGTGCGTCTCTATGGCAGTAAACTGAGCAATGCGAAAGTGGTTGATGAGGTGATCGACTTCATGCTGGGCCGTTTCCGTACCTGGTATCAGGAAGAGGGCCACAGCGTCGATACCATTCAGGCGGTGCTGGCACGTCGTCCGACCCGCCCGGCAGATTTCGATGCGCGCATGAAAGCGGTATCGCACTTCCGCACGCTGGAGGCCTCGGCAGCACTGGCGGCGGCTAACAAGCGCGTATCAAACATTCTGGCGAAAGCCAGCGATCCGCTGAACGACAGCGTGCAGGCGTCATTGCTGAAAGAGAACGCTGAGATCCAGCTGGCGACCTTTGTCACCGCGCTGGGCGACAAGCTGCAGCCTTATTTTGCAGAGGGCCGCTATCAGGATGCGCTGGTGGAGCTGGCACAGCTGCGTGAGGCGGTAGATAACTTCTTCGATAACGTTATGGTTAACGCAGAAGATGATGCCGTGCGCGTGAACCGTCTGACGCTGCTGGCACAGCTGCGTCAGCTGTTCCTGCAGGTGGCAGACATTTCCCTGCTGCAGTAAGCAGCAGCAGGCTGCGGTAGCGAAAGGGACGAGCAATCGTCCCTTTTTTATTGCCGTTAACCTGCCGGCGGCACGGTACGCGCAAAGCTCTCACGCTGAAACAGGGTTTCCGCCAGCCTGACCAGCGCCGGACGGTTTACACACCAGTTAGGCAGGACGCGGCGGAAATTCAGATAGCCAATCATGCAGCCGGTCGCGATATCCGCCAGATTCAGGGTACCGGTATTGAGCAGCTCTGCTTGTGCCGCTGCGGCCTCCAGCGCATCCAGGCCGCGCTGAATTTTTTCGCGGTTGCGCAGCAGCACCTCTTCAGACTGCTGCGTGCCGGGCCGCATTTGCTCCCGGACAATGGTCACAGCCGCGTCGTTAATGCCATCAGCCAGCTTTGCCAGCTGACGTATCTGCAGCGCGCGCAGCGCGTCATCAGGCAGCAGCGCTGGCGCGTCATTACGCAGTTCAATAACCTGAGCAATGACAGAAGAGTCGTACCAGGTTAATCCGCGCTCATCTATCAGGGCTGGCACCTTTCCCAGCGGATTGTAGTGCGGCACCTGACTGTCTTCAGCCCACGGCGTGTGGTTGATAAACTCAAACACAATGCCTTTTTCCAGCAGAATCACTGAAATTTTGCGCACGAACGGGCTGGTATAGCTGCCTATCAGTTTCATCAAAGCCTCCGTGTAAAACGCGGTACGTAACGGTTGCGCCCGGCCAGCTACTCGCCAGGGAGCATAAATGGGTTCAGGCTGCTGCGGGCAAAGCCTTCCTGCTCCATGCGCGCATCCAGCACCAGCGACGCAAGGTCATCGGCAACAGGCTCAACCGCCGGATCTCTCGCCTGGCAGAGCAGCTTCATATAGGTGCCGCAGTCGCCGCAGCTTTCTGCATTCACGGCAGCCTGATGATTATCGAGCGACCAGAGGTGCAGATCGCGCGTCTGCTCGCAGTTGCAGCAGCGGTCACTGGCGACGTGCCACTCACTTTCGCACAGGTTACAGTGCAGGTAGCGCACGCCTTCCTGCGCCATATCCATATGCACCAGGCCGGTGACCGGAACGCTGCCGCAGACCGGGCAGAACTGCCGGTGATCGCCCTGTTCCGTCCGCACCTTGCCGGGTATCATGGCGGCCATCTGCGCCCAGTAAAGCGACAGCGCTGCCCAGACGAAAGGGGATTTATCGCTGCTGACCCGGCTAAATTCACCCGCCAGCAGCGCGCTGGCAAGTGTCTCCAGCTCGCTGGCGGACGATTTTTCCAGATTTTCCAGCACCGCCAGCGCCTGGCCACTCATCTCCGGCTTGAGTTCCGCAATCAGTGAATGCAGCAGCAGCTGCCAGTGACGATCGCGTGGATAGTGGCGAATATCAAGCGGCGGCTCATTCCGCTGCGCGCTTTCTGCAAGGCGCGGATGCAGATCGAGCCGCAGCGGATGGTCGTACAGCACGATCTCCTGCGCCTGAGCGATAACCGCAGCAAAGCGCAGATAGTCGCCCAGCGGATTTTTTGCCGCCAGATGGCGCAGGCGTGCGGCGCGACGGCTATAGAGATTTTTCAGCCGGGGAAACAGCAGCGACGGGATCTGTTCCGCTGTCTGCAGTTCGCGTGCTTCCGGCTGATTCTGCGGAATAATGCGAATACTCATCAGGGACCACCTGTTTTTTCTGGCGATAACGCTGCCAACAATGAAAGCAGCACGACTACGCTGATGATAGCAGCCTGACACTCAGGCGGCTGCCTGACAGACGATTAACTGCCGGTAACGGCAGCCAGCCGGGCAGGTGACTCTGCTGCTGCCGGACGCCCAGCACATAAGTTGAAGAAAAATTTTCGGCTGACGTTCATGCTCAGCATCTGAACCGGCAGCCGGTATACCCTCCAGGCCGTGAGGCCCGCCGCTTTCTGATGGGTGCAATAAGAGAAAGATAACGTGACAGCAAAACAGCAGGCAGGTGAGCAACCTGTGAAAACGATCGCCGGTGTAAGCCAGGCTGAAGTGTGGCAGCGCCAGACGCCCGAAACGGCCGAAACCGACTGGCTGGCGCAGGAAGTGCCGGTAGCGCTGGTCTATAACGGTATTTCACACGTGGTAATGATGGCGACGCCCGATAACCTTGAGGCATTTGCGCTGGGCTTCTCGCTATCTGAAGGAATTATTGAACAACCGGCTGAGATTTACGGTATCGATGTGGTGCCGGGCTGCAACGGCATCGAGGTGCAGATTGAGCTTGCCAGCCGCCGGTTTATGGCGCTAAAAGCGCAGCGCCGGTCGATGGCGGGGCGAACCGGCTGCGGCGTCTGTGGCGTTGAGCAGCTGGAGCAGATTGGTAAACCGCTCCAGCCGCTGCCCTTTACCCAGACGTTTGACCTCGCTTTGCTGGACGGCGCACTGGCCCGGCTGCGTGATTATCAGCCCGCGGGCAATCTTACCGGCTGTACGCACGCTGCTGCCTGGCTCTCACCCGAGGGATTACTGCCGGGCGGTTGTGAAGATGTGGGACGGCACGTTGCACTGGATAAGCTGCTGGGTTTACGCAGTCAGCAGCGATGGCAGCAGGGGGCGGTGCTGGTTTCCAGCCGCGCCAGCTACGAGATGGTGCAGAAGTCCGCCATGTGTGGCGTGGAAATTCTGTTTGCGGTCTCGGCAGCCACCCAGCTGGCGGTAGAGGTTGCGCAGCGCAGTAATCTGACGCTGGTGGGCTTCAGCAAACCGGGGCGGGCAACGATCTATACCCATCCGCAGCGGCTGCGGTAGCCGTTTCAGGCCGCTGCGCCACAAACCCTTATCGTTTCTACGGCATTGATAACCCTTTTATGGATCATGATTTTAACTATAATGATCCCACTGCTTACGCGGCACACTGGTAAGGTGATGCTGCAAAACATTAAATGGAGAGGAAGAACATGAGTTATTCACTGCCATCCCTGCCGTACGCCTACGACGCACTGGAACCGCACTTCGACAAGCAGACGATGGAAATCCATCACACCAAACACCACCAGACCTACGTAAACAACGCTAACGCAGCGCTGGAAGGTACCGAATTCGCCGATCTGCCGGTTGATGAGCTGATTACCAAACTGGATCAGCTGCCAGCAGACAAAAAAGGCCCGCTGCGTAATAACGCCGGTGGCCACGCTAACCACAGCCTGTTCTGGAAAGGTCTGAAGACCGGCACCACGCTGCAGGGCGATCTGAAAGCGGCTATCGAAAAAGATTTCGGCAGCGTTGAAAACTTCCAGGAAGCGTTTGAAAAAGCCGCTGCTACCCGTTTTGGTTCCGGCTGGGCATGGCTGGTTAAGCAGGGTGATAAGCTGGCCGTGGTCTCTACCGCTAACCAGGACAACCCGCTGATGGGCGAAGCGATCGCCGGTGCGTCTGGCTATCCTATTCTGGGCCTGGACGTCTGGGAGCACGCTTACTACCTGAAGTATCAGAACAAGCGTCCGGACTACATCAAAGCGTTCTGGAACGTAGTGAACTGGGACGAAGCGGCAGCACGTTTTGCTGCAGCAAAATAACCAGCGCTGATTTCTGCGTTATAAACCGGTGCATGTCACCGGTTTTTTTTGTCTGCGTAACGGCAACCTAAACCCCGGCTAAACAGCAAACCGTTTCATTCTGACGGGGCGGGGTCATTAACGAATCGTTGAAGCGGCTGTGCTTAACATTGCAGCAGGTTTTTTCGAGACGTTAAGCTCCTTATGACAACAATTACACACACTGAACCGGGCGATCTCACTTCGTCAGCGCTGTTTTTTCCGCTGATCAGCGGCAAACTGCGCCCTGATAATCTCTGGCACAGCGGCCGCTTTCGTACCAAATTTGCGTTGCGATCGGCGCTCTATCCGCTCACGACGCTGACCTATCTGCAGCAGTTAGCACAGCTGCCGTTTTTGCCGCAGCTGATGGCCAGCCAGGGCCTGCTGCCTGCCAAGCCGCATCGTCCCTATCTCTGTTCACGGTTTAGCGTGGCGCAGCGCGCACGCGCCATTGTGCAGCACTACCAGCATGTTGCGCAGCTCACGAATCCCGATCTGCGTCAGATGATGCTGAACCCGGCCGGTACGCCTGTTGCCCGGCTCAGCGGCAGAAATGAAGAGCAGTTTACGATTGCCTGCTGTTCCGGCTATTACGACCGTGAAGGTGAGCTGACGCTGACGCTGGAGTATCAGGGCATGCTGCTGGCCTCACTCTCGTTTTCGCTGATTGGGGAGCCGCAGCGGCGCACGCTGTTTATTGGCGGACTGCAGGGACCGCGCAAACATATTCCGTCGGAAGCGATCCGCGAAGCGACTAAAGCGGCGCACGGTCTGTTTCCCAAGCGCGTGCTGATGGAAGCGCTGTTTCTGCTGGCAGAGGCGTGTGGAGCAGAAGCGATAGCCGCCGTCGGCGACACCACGCATGTGTTTCGCAGCCTGCGCTATCGGCACAGTAAAGGGGATAAGTTTTTTGCCAGCTACAGTGAGTTCTGGCTGTCGCTGGGCGGCGAGGAGCAGACTGATGGCTGCTTTACGCTGCCGCGGCAGATGGAGCGCAAAGCGCTGGAGGAGATAGCCAGTAAAAAACGCGCCGAATATCGCCGGCGCTACACGCTGCTCGATAGCCTGAAAGAGCAGGTTCAGCAGGCCGCCGGCTGCGCTCACCGCGCAAACCGTGCAGCCTGAACAGCTTCAGAACGGCTGTTTTGCGTAGCCGGTCATGACTTTCAGACCCATTTCACGTCCCAGCGCGGTCATCGGATGCACTACCACCAGGCCGCGCACGCTTTTCTTCAGCGCACCCATGTTGGCCTGCTCTTTTTTCGTGATTTCACGGCTGAATGGCAGCTGCTGCAGCTGCTGTGCTTCTTTGCTCAGCTTTTCATCACGCACGCCGCGCAGACGTTCAATCTCCTGCACCAGCGTCTCTTTCTCTTTCAGCAGCGCGCCCAGCTTTTCAGCGTCACCCGCTTCCAGCAGCTGGGGCTCTTTGCGGTTCAGTGCGTCCAGCTGATCGCTGAGGCGTTTGATCTCGGCTTTGACTTGTTCTTTCATTGGAAAAACTCATTAAGGAAAACAGGGAAAGGATACATTAATTTATGCCGGGCGGGCAGTATGACTGTTCGATACACCGCTGCCTGACGTCAGACAGCGGGCTTTTTAAATGCCTGCTTGTGCGAAATACGTGAAATAAGTTCGGTCAGAGAGAGCACCATGGTGGATCGCACCATCTGCAGATAACGCTGCTGCTGCATAATGCGCAGCGCCTCATCATCGCGGATAAAGTCGGGTTTTGGCGGCCAGGCGACCACGCAGTGCAGTTCATTAAACGGGCCCAGCACCTCATCATCGGTAAAGCGATAGTCGCTGGCGTCGTGATTCAGCTCTTCGCGTAGCGTCAGCAGCAGTTCGCAATCCTCATACTCCTGACGCGTAATCACGCCAAGCCCGTAAACAAGCTTAAGCCGGACCGACAGCTCGCCCAGCGGGCCATCTCCCAGCAGCAGCGGCTCAACGGCGTACCTTACGGCATAATCATCTTTGCGAAAGACCTGCAGCACCAGCAGATCAACCGCTTCTGCCAGCAGTTCAACTGCAGCAATCAGAAAGCTTCTCACCGAACGACCGGCGTTCAGGCGCTCAAGCACCTGGTTTTCAAAAGCCTGCTTCTCTTCCATCATTGCCTGCATCGTTCAGCTACCATCTGCGGGCGCAACGTGGTTGCGCCCGGTTTGCTCACCAGAGGGCGCGCATTATGCCATAGCGTCGTAAGCGCTCACCACAGCCTGTACTGCCTTGCTCTCCGGCTCCAGTCCGGAAATGTTTACCAGCGCGCCCGCTACGCCCTGTTCCGCGATCAGCGTGGCCAGCTCCTGCGCCTGCGGATCGGCATCGCTGCGATAGTGCATTGCGGCCGCGATCCCCTGCACCAGATTACCGTGCGGCAGCTGATATTCCAGCGTACCGAGCAGCGGTTTAACCAGACGATCGCCCGCGCTCAGCTTGCGCAGCGGCTGACGTCCCACACGCTCGACGTCATCTTTCAGGTAAGGGTTTTCAAAGCGGGTAAGGATTTTGCTAATGTACGCCGCATGTTTTTCTGCATCAAAACCGTAGCGCCTGATCAGAACGGCGCCGCTCTCCTGCATGGCCCCCTCAACCACCGCGCGAATGCGGCTATCCAGGATCGCATCGCGGATGGTCGCATGACCCGCCAGTTTGCCCAGATAAGCGGTAATGGCGTGACCGGTGTTAAGCGTAAAGAGTTTGCGTTCAACAAACGCCATCAGGTTGTCTGTCAGCTCCATACCCGGGATCGCCGGTAGCGTGCCTTTAAACTGCGTTTTATCAACAATCCATTCGCTGAAGGTCTCAACGGTCACTTCCAGCGGATCGCTGCTGCCGGCTTCAGAAGGGGGAACAATGCGATCCACCGCGGAATCAACAAAGCCGACGTGCGCTTCTGCCCAGGCGTGGTGCTGCACCGGCAGCGCCTTCAGGACATGCTGTTTTAGCTGACTGGTGCCACGCACCATATTTTCGCAGGCGATGATATTGAGCGGCTGCGTATTTCCCTGGTCATGACGTGCGATCAGACCCTGTGCCACACTGCCGGCAATACGCTCAAGGATCTGCGGTCCGACGGCGGTAGTGACCAGATCGACTTCAGCGATCAGCGCGATGATGTCATCGCTGGTGCTGTTAACGGCGCTGACGCCGGTGACCGTTTCCGTTTTTGCCTGTTCGCCAACAACATGAACCGGATAGGCGTGACGGGCATTGAGGGCGTCCAGGACGACCTGATTGACGTCAGCAAAGATCAGCTCAATACCGGCATCTGCCAGCAGTTTGCCGATAAATCCGCGACCAATATTGCCTGCTCCAAAATGTAACGCTTTCATAAAATTGACCCATCTCAAATAGCGAAAGGGCGGGCATTTCCGCCCCGAAAACAGGGCGGGCCTGCCCGCCCCGGGGAAAAAACTGCTGGCTGATTACGCTTTTACGCCGCTGCCTGAGAGCAGATCCAGCACTTCCTGCACGCTGCGGGTCTGCGCCAGACGTTCAATCACGCTGTCATCATCCAGCGCGTTGGTCAGGCTGGTGATCACCTGAATGTGCTCATTGTTGCGGGCCGCAATGCCGATTACCAGGCGTGCAACCTCATCCGGCTCATCGCCAAACTGTACGCCTGCCGGATACTGACAGAACACTACGCCTGTTTTCAGCACGCGATCTTTCGCTTCTACCGTACCGTGCGGAACCGCAATCGACTCACCCAGATACGTTGGCGTCAGCTTTTCACGCGCCAGCATCGCCTCAACGTATTCTGGCTGGACATAGCCGCCTTTTACCAGCTGCTCACCGGCAAAGCGGATCGCCTGCTCTTTGTTGCTGGCGGTCAGGTCGAGAAATACGTTATCAGTACCGAGCTTAAACAGGTGCGTATTCTCATTATCAAAGCTGTCTGCCAGCGTTGTCTGCACCGTTTCGCGATGCGTCACGCTGCGGTTTACCGTTACCAGACGCTCGGTCAGGTTGGTGTAGAGCGCGCTATCAAGGAAGTTATTCAGCGAGATATGCTGCGCCTGAGGTGCCTGTCGCATTGCCCGCTCTGTGAGATCGCGGTGCGTGATCACCAGATCAACATCACCCGGCAGCGCGTTAATCGCGCTGTTCGTCACCGAGACACTGGTGAGGCCCGCATCCTGAACTTTTTTGCGCAGCACGCCGGCACTCATAGCGCTGGAGCCCATACCGGCGTCACAGGCAACGATGATTTTACGTACGTGGCTTACGTCTACGCTGTTAGCGTCGGCCACAACCGGCGCGCCTGCAACCGGCTGACCTTTCGACTGCGCTTTCATGTCACGCATACGCTGGGTGGCTGCTTCGATGTCATCCTCTTCTTTGACTTTGCTGGTTTTCAGCAGAATGGAAGAGACAACAAAAGAGACGGCAAATGCGGCCACGATAGCGGCAACGTTAGCAAAATAGGCGCCTTTCGGCGTCATCGCCAGCACGGCCAGAATGGAACCTGGTGAAGCCGGCGAAACCAGACCGCCATTGAGCAGCGTCAGCGTAAATACGCCGGTCATACCGCCCAGGATCACCGCCAGCAGCAGACGCGGTGCCATCAGCACATACGGGAAGTAAATTTCGTGGATGCCACCCAGGAAGTGGATAATGGCTGCACCCCCCGCTGACTGTTTAGCGCTGCCGCGACCAAAGATCATGTAGGCAACCAGCACGCCCATGCCCGGGCCTGGGTTGGCTTCAATCAGGAAAAAGATCGATTTACCTGCTTCGCTCGCCTGCTGAATACCCAGCGGCGAGAAAATGCCGTGGTTAATAGCGTTGTTAAGGAACAGGATTTTTGCGGGTTCAACAAAAATAGAGGTCAGCGGCAGCAGGTTGTTCTGCACCATCAGGTTGACCCCGGCGGCGAGAATGTGCGACAGCCCCTGCACCAGCGGACCAATCGCCAGGAACGCCAGCAGCGCCAGCAGCATACCGATGATGCCGGCGGAGAAGTTATTCACCAGCATTTCGAAACCGCTTTTGATCTTGCCGTCAACGGCCCGGTCAAACGCGCGAATTGCCCAGCCGCCCAGCGGTCCGGCAAGCATAGCGCCGAGGAACATCGGCATATCAGCACCGACAATGACGCCCATGGTTGTAATCGCACCGACAACACCACCGCGATCGCCGCCAACCAGACGGCCGCCGGTAAAGCCGATCAGCAGCGGCAGCAAATAGGTGATCATCGGACCGACGAGCTTCGCCAGCGTTTCGTTCGGGATCCACCCGGTTGGAATAAACAGCGCGGTAATGATACCCCATGCGATAAACGCACCGATGTTAGGCATCACCATATTACTCAGAAAGCGACCAAAGCTCTGCACTCTGACCTTGACTGATGAGGACATAAACCCACCCCTTATTGAGACGCGCTGCAACAGGAGCGCGCATTTGTTTTTGTTAAGACGTTACGGCGGGGGCCGCGGCATTACTGTATGCAGGCGGACTCTAGCACTAGTTAAGGAGCGTGCGTAGCGTCCTGAATTAGTGTGATCTATATCACGCAAAAATGGGGTGGGCAGGGGGGTGTAACGTGATTTGCATCACACAAAAGCGGCATAAAAAAGCAGCAGCGCCGGAAAATTGCGCAAAAAAGCGGCCTTTTTGTGATAAGCCTCACCTTTTAGCGATGAAGTTTTATTACAAAAGTGTGATTCCAGTCACAAACAATTTCTGGTCATAATTGCGCCAGATCACAGGCGGGCAGATAAAGCGGCAGACCGTTATAAAGCGAAGCGCAGCAAGAATCGGGCAGTGGTAATACTGCCCGAGCCCAGCGTTATTGCCAGGAACCCTGTACGGCATTTTGCGCCTGCGTAAGCGCCTGCGCGTTTGCTGACAGCTCGCTCATGAGCGCATTGTACTGGGTGGCCTGATCCTGCGTCGGGAACTGTACGCCGCCATCATTAAAACTGACACGCGTTCCCTGCGATTGCAGATAGTCACCGGTCTGTACTGCGCTCTGACTCAGCGCCTGCAGCTTAGGCAGCAGCGGGATCAGCGTACCTGCCGGCTGGGTAACCACTTTCGCGTAGGCTGCGTCATACGACTTTTTCAAATCGTCGGGCTGTTTAAGCGTGGCCTTGCTGCTGTCGGCCTGCATTTTCGCGCTCTGGATCTGCTGAGTCAGAACGCTGAGATTACCGCTGACCTGGCGCAGGGTATCGCGGCGGGTCAGATAATCCTGCGGAACGCGAATTGCAGCCAGCTCATCGACAACCGGACGCATTCCCTGTTCCGTGGCCTGGCTCACCTGCTGAGAAAAGCCATACAGAATGGCATAGTCGCTGGCATAGTTACCGAAGGTCTGCTTCTGATTCTCACTCAGCGCCGGCAGATGTTCACCGCTGCGCATCACGGTATTTTGCAGAAAATCGTTAAATGCTTTGCGCTGATCGCCCTCTTTGTCACCGCAGGCGGTGAGTTGTAATACAACCAGCGCGCTGGCAAGCAGCATGCCGGTACGCATCCAGATGCGGGAAGTTCCTGACGCCATGTTTCAACTCCTGTCGTGACAAAATGGCAATGTATGAATCGCTGAGAATGGTCCTAAAGAATAGTGCAATGGCCTGGCCTGCACAATGACCGAAAGATGTGCAGCGCGGCACGCTCAGGTTAGCGCACCAGCACAGCGTATTATGGGGTCTTTCTCCGGTAAGCCGCTGCAGGGCAGCCGCCGCGTTTTATCTCCTGACTGGCAGGCAATCTGAAGGAGAACGCGCAGTAAGGCCGGCCTCATTCATCACCTTTCTTTTAATATGCATCAGACGGGTGCATGCCTGCTCTATTATTGCGCATGATCCGCGCAAAAATGCCACAGCGGTGGCGCAAAAGCCCTGCAGGATGCGGAATGTAAACCTGGCGCTATTTTTGCTCTATTCCGGGTGGGTTCAGAGTGTGACAGACAGCAAGTTTTTACCTGACAGGCACTTAAGTGTTATTGCAGGTTTTAGCCATAAGCAAGATGAAAAAATAATCAAAAAACAGGCAGCAATTCCTAGAATCTGACCCATACTAAGAAACCCGGCAATTATTGCATTGCGCTGACATGTTTTGCAGCGTCCAGCAGGCTGTGTCCCGTAACGGTTTTATAACTCTAACGTCCAAACCGCTGCGGGATGCAGCCTGATAAAGCCTGGTTTCAGCATCATTTGATGCTTACCTCTCTACTTTCACGTGCTTCATAGTGAGTTTTAAGGAGTTCTCTATGGAATTAAAAGATCCAATGGTTGAATTACTCAGCAGTCTTGAGCAAATTGTTTTGACACGTGATGCCAAGCCTTCTGTATCAGATATTGCACTTAACACGGTGTCAGTTCCCGAGCCACAGCGTTTACGTGAGATGACCGGCATGCAGGTGGATGAATTCGCCCGCGTAATGGGGGTGAGCGTCTCATCAGTGAAAAGCTGGGAAGCGCAACGCACGCGCCCCTCCGCTACGGCACGCAAATTGATGAAGTTGCTGCAGGCGAATCCCTATCTGGGACGGCAGCTGCTTGAGTAACAGAATTACCGCTTCTCCGACCCGCCTTCACGGCGGGTTTTTTATTCCAGCGTTTCAAACTTAGCCGCCTGACGGGCAAACCAGCTTTCCGGAACGTTATAGGGAGGCTGCGACAACTGCTGCAATCCCTGTTTAATATTCTGATGTGCCTGCTGCCAGAGCTGTTTATCGCCCTGCAGCAGCAGCTGAATCTGCACCTGCTTCTCAATCAGATAGACGCGCGCAAAATCCGGGTCAAACTGCACTATCGCACGGGTATTATCGATAATATCTGCCAGTTTGATCGTCTGCGCGTCGGGCGAGGCGTCTGCCGTATGCCGAAAATGTGCCAGCTTGCGCGCCGCACGGTTTCTGGCCTGCGGCTGCGCGCTGTCGGTCAGCATAGCGACCAGCCCGGCCACGCGCTGGCCAAACTGCTGCTCAATATCCTGCAGCGTACTGGATGTGTCTTCTACCGTGTCGTGCAGCCAGGCAGCAGCCAGCATCTCTTCATCATCGGTGACGCTGCGCACCAGTTCAGCCACTGCCTGCGGGTGAACGATATAGGGCTCATCGGTATATTTACGCCGCTGGCCTGTAGCCGCATGAAGCTCAGTGGCAAAACGACGCGCCTGCTCCTCCAGTGAATCCTGCATCTTCACTCTCCCGTGAAAAGTAGCTTGCAATTATCTAGCGCGCTATCTATATTGGTTTGCATGAACAGTAATCAAGATGGCAAAAAAGTGAAGCGTCCGCCACTCCAGGTTGATCAGCATCTCTGTTTCGCACTCTACTCAGCCAATCTGGCGATGCATAAAGTCTATCGTCAGCAGCTGGCAGCGCTCAATATCACCTATCCGCAGTATCTGGTGATGCTGGTGCTCTGGGCGCAGGATGATGTCACGGTGTCAGAGATTGGCGAGCAGCTGTTTCTTGATTCCGCTACGCTGACGCCGCTGCTTAAGCGAATGGAAACTGCCGGGCTGGTGCGCCGGCAGCGTTCACGCCAGGATGAACGCCAGGTCGTGGTGACGCTGACCGATGAGGGACGTGCGTTACAGGCGCGTGCCGCTGCGATTCCGGAAGCGGTGCAGTGTGCTACTGCCTGCGATACCGACACAATGGCAGCGCTGAAACAGCAGCTTGATATGCTGCGAACTAATCTGAACCGCGCAGGCTGACTGCGCAGGTAAGAAAGCATTAACCCCGGCGCGGATAAGTAGCGCGCTATTATATAGCGAATGGAGATAAAGTATGTCTTTAGAGAAAGTAGTGTATACCGCTAAAGCAAAAGCAACCGGTGGCCGTGACGGTCGTGCAACCTCCTCTGACAACGTGCTGGACGTCAAGCTGGGCGTGCCAAAAGAGATGGGCGGTGCCGGCGGTGAGGCGACCAATCCGGAACAGCTGTTCGCTGCGGGTTATTCAGCCTGTTTCCTCGGCGCCATGAAATTTGTTGCCAGCCGCGACAAAATCGCCATGCCAAAAGAGGCGTGGATTGAAGGCGAAGTCGGCATTGGCCCGATCCCGACCGGTTTTGGCATTGAAGCTACGCTGAATATTCACCTGCCGGAGATGGATACTGCAGAAGCACAGAAGCTGGTCGATGCCGCACACATTGTGTGTCCTTACTCCAATGCCACCCGTGGCAATATCGACGTCACGCTGAATATCATCAACTAAGCCGGTACGTGATTAGAAAGGCTCCTGCGGGAGCCTTTTTTATTTGCCCGATTTTGCGCCGGACAAAAAAATCTGGTCTAACCATTGGTTAAATGTTCTACTGCTGCGCTTAATACGGCATCGCAGTTATTTTCGGTTCAGATTCGTCCCGATCCTGCTCGATACGTCACGCTTTTCCATTCTCAAAGCGAACCTTGCTGTCTGAACAGAGTCACAGGAACGGTGATAAATCGACACCGGGTCGGGAACATAAAATTTAAATGAATTACATCAAAAGCTTAACACAGCAGAAGCTCTCTCTGCTGCTCGCACTTTATCTTGGCATTTTGCTAAACCTGCCAATTTTTTACCGCCGCTTTGACGGCTTCTTAACCAAATCAACCCTGTCCGACTGGCTTTCTGCTGTTGCTGAAGTCACGGCCGCTGTTTTGCTTACCTTTTTCCTGATGCGCCTGCTTTCGCTGGGAGGAAAATGGGCTTACCGCGTACTGGCCAGTCTGCTGGTGGTGATTTCCGTGGCCGCAGCGTATTACATGACTTTCTTTAATGTCGTAATCGGCTACGGCATTGTGGCGTCGGTCATGACAACCGACATCGATCTCTCGAAAGAAGTGATCGGCCTGCACTTTATTGTCTGGATGGTGCTGGTCAGCGCGCTGCCGCTGCTGCTGATCTGGCGCAACCGGCTGCGTATGACGCTGATCGAGCAGCTGAAAACACCGGGGCAGCGTCTGAAGCCGGTAGCCATTTTGCTGCTGAGCGTGGCGCTGGTATGGCTGCCGATCCGCTATTTTGACAAACTGCAGAAAACGCAGGAAGAGATCACGAATATCGATCTGCCCAGCTACGGCGGGGTAGTGGCACACTCTTATCTGCCCTCTAACTGGATCGCCGCGCTGGGCCTGTTCACCTGGACTAAAGTGGATGAAAAGCTGGACAGCGAAGCGCTGTTCGATCCGGCGAAAAACTTTACCTATGTCGCACCGGCGGGCATTGATGACACTTACGTAGTGTTTGTGATCGGTGAAACCACGCGCTGGGATCACATGGGGATGCTGGGCTACGATCGCGATACCACACCAAAACTCTCCAAAGAGAAAAACCTGGTGGCGTTTCGCGGGGAATCCTGCGATACCGCAACCAAGCTGTCGCTGCGCTGCATGTTTGTTCGCGAAGGCGGCACCATGGATAACCCGGGCCGTACGCTGAAAGAGCAGAATGTGTTTGCCGTCATGAAAGAGCTGGGCTTTACCTCTGAGCTGTTCGCTATGCAGAGTGAGGTCTGGTTTTATGACAATGCCGATGTGAATAATTTCTCTTTCCGCGAGCAGATCGGCTCAGAGAAGCGTAATCAGGGTAAAGCGGTGGACGATATGCTGCTGGTGCCGGAACTGCAGGCTTCGCTGCAGCGTTTTCCGAAAGGCAAACATCTGGTGGTGCTGCATACCAAAGGCTCACACTATCTTTACTCGCAGCGCTATCCCCGCAGCTTTGCACGTTATCAGCCTGAGTGCATGGGTGTGGATGACACCTGCAGCAAGGCGCAGTTGATCAACGCTTATGACAACTCCGTTTTGTATGTGGACTCCATGCTCGACAGCGTACTGGATCAGCTGCGTGATAAAAAAGCGCTGGTGTTCTATGCGGCAGACCACGGTGAATCAATCAGCGAAAATATGCATCTGCACGGAACCCCGCGTGAGATGGCGCCGCCTGAGCAGTTCCGCGTGCCGATGATGGTCTGGGCGTCCGATAAATATCTGAACGATCCGGTTAACCGCAGCAACTTTGAGCGGCTGCAGGCGCAGCAGCGTATCGGTAAAACACACCGTCACGTTGAGCTGTTTGATACCGTACTGGGCTGTCTGGGCTACACCTCACCAGACGGCGGCATCAATCCGGCGAACAACTGGTGCCAGGCGCCTGCCGCTAAAGCGCAGAGCAGTCTGTAACCGATCTACCCGCGCCGGGATCACCTTAACCGCGCGGGTTGTCTGCTTTTCAGGCAATCAGGCAGCTTTAAAGGGAAAAGGGATTGACGCTGTAAAGGCGCAGCAGTAATATTCGCCCCCATCGGCGAGTAGCGCAGCTTGGTAGCGCAACTGGTTTGGGACCAGTGGGTCGGAGGTTCGAATCCTCTCTCGCCGACCATCATTTAAGAAACCTGCTTTGCGAAAAGCAGGTTTTTTTTCGTCTGTCGTATTTGCACTCTCAGGGTGAAATACGCGACCGCTCCGTAAAGACGCTGCCTCGTCCCGAATCGCCCGGCACACGCCATCCATGGCGTGTGATGCTTTACTCCACGGCCCCGCATTTCACCCTTTATCCGGCTTCGGTGATGACTGAGGATTTACTGGCCTTCCCTGAACCAGACTCACATCCCGGCAGCAACCAGGCAAAGTCATCAATTTACGCGTTCCATTAATCATCACCGGGATAAACCTTATTATCCCTCAACACCGCTCTTCATCCCTTGCTGCATCAAAGCACCTTTCTTAATTCGCGACGCATTCTGCTTATGACCAGCTTTTGCTTTTTGCTGATTTCTTATGCCATTACGCCAGCATATTTCGCTGCCTGAACGTCATAACGCACAGGGAATCGTTCAGATATTCAGCATTTACCGACAACTTTAAGATGTTTTTTAACGGTGATAATCACTGTTATCTGACGCAAGCGCCAGATAATCCAGCGGTATCGAGCGCTTTTTCACCGCTTTATATATCGGTTTCTCTCTCCAACACTCTTTTTTATCGTTGCTTGCACTTACTCACACTCTGTGTAAATAACCCCACATTGTATTGACGTTCGTTGCAACTGTTGACAAATTGATGCCTCAGTAAGATGTAGAGACGGACGCATCCGGCTGGTTAATCCCGCCAGGGCAACAACAATAACCGCTCACATTCTGGTCGCTGTCAGACCTGCCCGTACCGCATAAAAAAATCAGAGGGCGGGCGATGCACACAACATCACATCACAATGGAGCAAAACATGATGAACTCCCGGGCTAAATCCAGGATGCTAAAGGCCGGTCTCAGCCTGATTGCGATGACCGTCGCCGCCGGTGTTCAGGCGAAGACCCTTGTCTACTGCTCAGAAGGCTCGCCGGAAGGTTTCAACCCGCAGCTCTTTACCTCTGGCACCACCTATGACGCCAGCTCGGTCCCTATCTATAACCGTCTGGTGGAGTTTAAAACCGGCACCACGGAACTGAAGCCAGGCCTGGCTGAAAAGTGGGATGTCAGTGAAGATGGTAAGACCTACACTTTTCATCTCCGTCAGGGCGTAAAGTGGCAGAGCACAAAAGATTTCAAGCCTACGCGTGAATTTAACGCCGACGACGTGGTGTTTTCATTTGAGCGCCAGCTCGATAAAAACAATAAATTCCACGGTGTCTCTGGCGGCAGCTACGAATATTTCGAAGGCATGGATATGCCGAAGCTGATCGGCAAAATTGAGAAAGTTGACGATCACACCGTGCGTTTTACCCTGACCCGTTCTGAAGCGCCTTTCCTCGCTGACCTCGGTATGGACTTCGCTTCTATTCTTTCCAAAGAGTATGCGGATAACATGCTGAAAGCCGGCACGCCGGAAAAACTCGACCTTAATCCGGTCGGCACCGGTCCATTTGTGCTGCAGCAGTATCAGAAAGATTCACGCATTCTGTATAAAGCGAACCCGGACTTCTGGGGGACTAAACCAAAAATCGATCGCCTGGTCTTCTCTATCACGCCAGATGCATCAGTGCGCTACGCCAAGCTGCAGAAGGGCGAGTGCCAGGTAATGCCTTATCCGAATCCTGCTGACATCGCCAGCATGAAGAAAGACAGCAAAATCAATTTGATGGAGCAGCCTGGCCTGAACGTAGGTTATCTCTCATTCAACACAGAGAAAAAGCCGCTGGATAACGCCAAAGTACGTCAGGCGCTGACCATGGCGGTGAATAAGCAGGCGATCATCGATGCGGTCTATCAGGGAGCCGGGCAGGCAGCGAAAAACCTGATCCCGCCAACCATGTGGGGCTACAACGACGAGATCAAGGATTACGCTTACGATCCGGAAAAAGCCAAAGCGCTGCTGAAAGAAGCCGGCATGGCAGATGGCTTCTCTATCGATCTCTGGGCAATGCCGGTGCAGCGTCCTTATAACCCGAACGCGCGCCGCATGGCTGAGATGGTTCAGGCTGACTGGGCGAAGATTGGCGTAAAAGCCAAAATTGTTACCTATGAGTGGGGCGAATATCTCAAGCGCGCCAAAGCAGGTGAACACCAGACGGTAATGATGGGCTGGACCGGCGACAATGGCGATCCGGATAACTTCTTTGCCACGCTGTTCAGCTGTGCCGCTGCGAAAGATGGCTCCAACTACTCACGCTGGTGCTACAAGCCGTTTGAAGATCTGATCCAGCCGGCACGTGCCGAAGCCGATCATAACAAACGTATTGCGCTCTACAAGCAGGCACAGGTTGTTATGCACGATCAGGCTCCGGCACTGATCATTGCCCACTCAACCGTGTATGAGCCTGTCAGCAAGAAAGTGAGCGGCTATGTGGTGGATCCATTAGGTAAGCATCACTTCGAAAACGTCGATATTCAGGAATAACCCTTTCGGATTATCACGGTGAGGGCCAGCCTGCTGGCCCTCGGATACGCACTTTGCCATCCGCACCCCGTACTTTTTTCCGGCAAATACTTTTACTGAAGCGCTGCCTGCATCGCGTCCGGCTTTGCCGACCGCGCGTTGTGAGCAATGTAGTCCCGTGACGACTTCCCGCTGCGGGAGAATGACAGAGAATCCGGCTTATGCTGCAATTCATACTCCGACGTCTGGGCCTTGTCATCCCGACGTTTATCGGTATTACCTTACTGACCTTTGCGTTTGTTCATCTGATCCCCGGCGATCCGGTGCTGATCATGGCGGGCGAGCGCGGTATCTCTCCGGAGCGTCATGCACAGCTGATGGCGCAGTTTGGCCTCGACCAGCCGATGTGGAAGCAGTACATCACCTATATCAACGGAGTGCTGCACGGCGATCTCGGTATTTCCCTGAAGAGCCGCATTCCGGTATGGGATGAGTTTGTACCGCGTTTCCAGGCGACGCTGGAGCTGGGCATCTGCGCCATGCTGTTTGCGATCGCCGTGGGTATCCCGGTGGGCGTACTGGCCGCCGTAAAGCGCGGCTCCATTTTCGATCATACCGCCGTAGGTATCTCCCTGACCGGTTACTCCATGCCGATTTTCTGGTGGGGGATCATGCTGATCATGCTGGTATCGGTGCAGCTTAACCTGACGCCGGTATCGGGCCGGGTCAGCGATACCATCTTCCTTGATGACAGCCATCCTCTGACCGGCTTTATGCTGATCGATACGCTGCTGTGGGGAGAAGAGGGCGACTTTAAAGATGCGGTCATGCATATGATCCTGCCGGCGATTGTGCTGGGCACTATTCCGCTGGCGGTGATTGTGCGTATGACGCGCTCCTCCATGCTGGAGGTGCTGGGCGAGGATTATATCCGCACTGCCCGCGCGAAGGGACTGACGCGTATGCGGGTGATCGTCGTGCATGCGCTGCGCAACGCGATGCTGCCGGTCGTCACCGTTATTGGTTTGCAGGTCGGTACGCTGCTGGCCGGGGCGATTCTGACCGAAACTATCTTCTCGTGGCCGGGGCTGGGCCGCTGGCTGATTGAAGCGCTGCAGCGCCGTGACTATCCGGTGGTGCAGGGCGGCGTGCTGCTGGTTGCCATCCTGATCATTCTGGTCAACCTGCTGGTTGATCTGCTGTATGGCGTGGTTAACCCGCGCATCCGACATAAGAAATAAGGGGGAGTTATGTCTGCTGTTGAACCCGCGCGCGTAACTGCCGCACCAAAGCCGATGACCCCGTTTCAGGAATTCTGGCACTATTTTAAACGTAATAAGGGCGCGGTTATCGGCCTGGTCTACATCACGCTGATGCTGCTGATTGCGATTTTTGCCGATTTTCTGGCACCGCACGGTCCGGCGGAGCAGTTCCGCGATGCGCTGCTGCATCCGCCGGTATGGCAGGAAGGCGGCAGCTGGAGCTATATCCTCGGCACCGATGATGTGGGTCGCGATATTTTGTCGCGCCTGATGTTCGGCGCACGCCTGTCGCTGCTGGTAGGCTGCCTGGTCGTGCTGCTGTCACTGATTTTCGGCGTGATCTTTGGCCTGATGGCGGGCTATCTCGGTGGCGTAGTGGATGCCACTATTATGCGTCTGGTCGATATCATGCTGGCGCTGCCCAGTCTGCTGCTGGCGCTGGTGCTGGTAGCGATCTTCGGCCCCTCCATCGTCAACGCGTCACTGGCGCTGACGTTTGTGGCACTGCCGCACTATATCCGCCTGACGCGCGCGGCGGTGCTGGTGGAGGTTAACCGCGATTACGTGACCGCTTCCAGCGTAGCCGGTGCGGGCACGCTGCGTCAGATGTTCATCAATATTCTGCCAAACTGCCTGGCCCCGCTGATTGTGCAGGCATCGCTCGGTTTCTCCAACGCCATCCTCGACATGGCCGCGCTGGGCTTTCTCGGAATGGGGGCGCAGCCGCCGACGCCGGAGTGGGGCACCATGCTCTCCGACGTGCTGCAGTATGCGCAAAGTGCCTGGTGGGTAGTGACCTTCCCTGGAGTGGTCATTCTGCTGACGGTTCTGGCATTCAACCTCATGGGCGATGGTTTGCGTGATGCACTCGACCCGAAACTCAAGCAGTAAAAGAGGCACCGAGATGGCGTTATTAAATGTAGAGAAGTTATCGGTGCATTTCGGCGACGAAAAAACACCGTTCCGTGCGGTTGACCGCATCAGTTATCAGGTAGAGCAGGGCCAGGTGGTAGGGATTGTCGGTGAATCAGGCTCCGGTAAATCGGTCAGCTCCCTGGCGATTATGGGCCTGATCGATTTTCCTGGCCGGGTCATGGCAGAGAAGCTGGAGTTTAACCAGCGTGATTTGCAGAAGATTTCAGAAAAAGAGCGCAGGCAGCTGGTTGGCGCAGAAGTCGCCATGATTTTCCAGGACCCGATGACCAGCCTGAATCCCTGCTATACCGTCGGCTTTCAGATTATGGAAGCGCTTAAGGTGCATCAGGGCGGCAGTAAACGCACCCGGCGTCAGCGCGCCATCGATCTGCTGGAGCAGGTCGGCATTCCCGATCCGGCCTCGCGGCTGGATGTCTATCCGCACCAGCTGTCGGGCGGCATGAGCCAGCGCGTGATGATCGCCATGGCGATCGCCTGCAAGCCTAAACTGCTGATTGCCGATGAGCCAACCACGGCGCTGGATGTCACCATTCAGGCGCAGATCATCGAACTGCTGCTGGCGCTGCAGAAGCAGGAGAACATGGCGCTGATCCTCATCACCCATGACCTGGCGCTGGTTGCCGAAGCGGCGCATCACATCATTGTGATGTATGCCGGACAGGTCGTGGAGAGCGGCAAAGCCGTGGATATCTTCAAAGCGCCGCGTCATCCCTATACGCAGGCGCTGCTGCGGGCGCTGCCGGAGTTTGCGGCAGACAAAGCGCGGCTGGCCTCGCTGCCGGGCGTGGTGCCGGGTAAATATGACCGCCCCTCCGGCTGTCTGCTGAATCCGCGCTGCCCCTATGTGACCGATCGCTGCCGTACCGAAGAACCTGCGCTGCGCGACATTCCGGGCCGCCAGTCTAAATGTCACTTCCCACTGGATGATGCCGGGAGACCGACCTATGAGTCCTGATAACACGAAGCAGGATTACCTGCTGCAGGCGATTGACCTGAAAAAACACTACCCGGTTAAGAAAGGCCTGTTTGGTCAGGAGCGTCTGGTTAAGGCGCTGGACGGCGTCTCCTTTAACCTTGAGCGGGGTAAAACGCTGGCGGTAGTGGGCGAGTCGGGCTGCGGAAAATCCACGCTGGGTCGTCTGCTGACCATGATTGAAACTCCGACCGAAGGCCAGCTTTACTGGCACGGACAGGATTTGCTGAAGCACGATCCGCAGGCGCAAAAACTGCGCCGGCAGAAAATTCAGATCATCTTTCAGAATCCCTACGGCTCGCTCAACCCGCGCAAAAAAATCAGCCAGATCCTTGAAGAGCCGCTGATTATTAACACCGCGCTGAGCAAAGCAGAGCGGCGTGAAAAAACGCTGGAAATGATGGCGAAAGTGGGTCTCAAGACCGAACATTACGATCGCTACCCGCATATGTTCTCTGGTGGTCAGCGCCAGCGTATTGCGATTGCGCGCGGGCTGATGCTGGATCCGGATGTCCTGATCGCGGATGAGCCGGTCTCAGCGCTGGACGTTTCTGTACGTGCGCAGGTGCTGAATCTGATGATGGATTTGCAGCAGGATCTCGGCCTCTCTTACGTCTTTATTTCGCACGATCTCTCAGTGGTCGAGCACATCGCCGATGAAGTCATGGTGATGTACCTCGGACGCTGTGTGGAAAAAGGCAGTAAAGAGGCGATCTTCAGCAATCCGCGCCATCCTTATACGCAGGCGCTGCTTTCTGCCACGCCACGCCTTAATCCGGATGAGCGTCGCGAGCGCATTAAACTGACCGGTGAGCTGCCCAGTCCGCTTAATCCACCGCCGGGCTGCGCGTTCAACGCGCGCTGCCGTCGCCGTTTTGGCACCTGCGTACAGTTGCAGCCAAAACTCAAACGCTATGGCGATCAGCAGGTGGCCTGCTTTGCCGTTGATCAGGATGAAAACCAGCCGCTGGAAACGTCCTGATTAACGCCATTAATAAGAAAGGCTCCTGCGGGAGCCTTTCTTTTTTCAGCAAAAACAGTTCAGTGATGCTAATATTTATCAGGCTGGCTGACAAAACTGCCGGAAATTTATCACATTACGTTATCTGATAGTCAGCGACAGAACTTCCCGCGCTGCGCGCTAAGACAAATTCTGAAATAAGCGCACAGGCATTGCAGGCTCAACCGGCGAAGATACGCAACGCTGAATTCATGAATATCCTTTATTTACATTGATTTATATGGATATAAGTTCATCGTTCGTTTTGGTTAATGGCAATGCATAAGGCGCTTTTTGCGGCGCATTTCCTGCCGGTAAGACAGCTGGTTTCTCACGCCTGCAGATAAAATCGCTTAATCAGATATGCGGTTTTAATAATCAGAATTTTCTCACCGTCTTTTAATGTGTGTGCTATATTCGCCAAAAAATTCCCTCTGCTTTCACAGGCACTGATCATGAAGAATTATGACGATCTGCAGCGTTTCAAAGAGAAAACGCAGACGCTTGATATCGATTTCAAAGATATGTCGGGTCAGGCGCAGAGCGCCGATCATCATCAGTGGGCTATTCTGCGCCAGCTGAGCACAGATGACGCGCCGGAACTGGGCCAGGGGCAGCGTATCGATCTGCCGCAGCCGCAGCCCGCTGGCCCTGAAGCATTTGCTGCGCCAGCTATGCCAGCCGCTCCGCGTGCTCCGGCTGAGCACCGCACCTCTGTTCTCAGTCAGACGGCCAGCGCGCCAGCCAGCGAAGCCGCACCGGGCAGCAGTGGGTTGTTTCCGCCGCCGTCGCCACAAAAGCGCGCGCCGGCAGCAATGCCAGCGGCAGTGCACGTTGAGCGGCAGCATGCCGGCTCACTGTTTCCGCCTCCGCCTCCGCTTCCTGAGCCGGTCGTGACCCGCCCTGCTGCTCCGCTACCGCCTGCCAGCGCGGTGCCGGCCGCCGCGGCAGCCCCGGCTCCGGTCACTCCGTCCGCCTCTGCACGCTTCAGTACGCTGTTTCGTTCGCGTCCGGCTGAGCCCGCTGTATTGTCCAAAGAGACACCCCTTAAACCGCTACTGGAGAAGATTGCGTTATGCCGTTAGTTTGTGTGTGCTCGCCAAAAGGGGGAGTAGGGAAGACCACGATGGCGGCCAACCTTGCGTGGAGTCTGGCGCGCGCCGGCAGCAAGGTGCTGGCAATTGATTTTGATGTGCAGAATGCGCTGCGTCTGCATTTTGGTGTGCCGCTGCAGGATGGACGTGGCTTTGTTGCGCGTTCCGAAGAGCAGGCTGACTGGAGCCAGTCGATTCTGACCACCGGCGGAAATATTTTTGTGCTGCCCTATGGTGACGTTACAGAGGAGCAGCGTGAACGCTTTGAACACAAGCTTGCCAGCGACGCCCATTTTCTGCGGCGTGGTCTGGATACCGTGCTGAATTACCCCGGCCTGGTGATTGTGGCTGATTTTCCTCCCGGTCCGGGGCCGGCGCTTAAAGCGATGCAGCAACTTGCCGATATGCATTTGGTCGTGATGCTTGCGGATACGGCGTCGGTGTCTCTGCTGCCGCAGATTGAAAATAACCGCATGATTGGTCAGCCGCTGAATAATAAATATGGCCACTATTTTGTGCTGAACCAAAGCGATAATCGCCGCAATATTAGCCGGGAAGTGACGTCATTCATGCAGCAGCGTCTGGGCGATAACCTGCTCGGCGTTGTCCACCGTGATGAAAGCGTGGCGGAAGCAAATGCATCACAGCAGTCAGTTTATGATTTCAGTCCTGCCTCGGCGGCCGCATTTGATATTGAACTGGTGGCGAAACGCATAGCGAATCTGCTGAGCATCCAGGTTGGTAATGGTGAAGTTCAGGCACCGATCCGCAGCCAGTATTAATAGCCGGCTTCGGCCCGGCTCAGATAATTTACAACGCTTTTTCAGGGTGACTCATGAGTAAACTCGGGTTTTACCTGCTGCTGCTGGTGCTCGCACCGGTTGCGGCGGTAATCATCATCACGCCTATGGACAGCCAGAAACAATATATTTTTGGTTTAATCAGCATCGGGATGATGTTTTTACTGGGCTTCAGCAAAAGCCGTAAAATAACCGTGGTAATGGTTATTCTTTCCGCGCTGATGTCGACCCGATATATCTGGTGGCGCACTACCGAAACGCTGGAATTTAATTCCGAGATTGAAGCTATTCTCGGTATTGGTCTATATCTGGCTGAGCTTTATGTCTGGCTGATTTTAATTCTCGGGTTCCTGCAGACCACCTGGCCTTTAAAGCGTACGATTGAACCGCTGCCGGATGATACCCGTCTGTGGCCTACGGTGGATGTTTACGTACCGACCTATAACGAAAGTCTGGATGTGGTGCGCGATACCGTGCTGGCGGCGCAGTGTATTGACTACCCGCGCGACAAAATCAAAGTCTATCTGCTGGATGACGGCAAGCGCAGCGAGTTCGCGGTATTTGCCGCCGACGTGGGCGTTGGCTATATCACGCGCGATGATAACCGCCACGCCAAAGCGGGCAATCTTAACCACGCGATGACGATTACCAAAGGCGAGCTGATCTGCGTATTCGACTGCGATCACGTCGCCACGCGCGCTTTCCTGCAGGCAACGGTCGGCCCTTTCCTGAAGGATCCAAAGCTGGCACTGCTGCAGACGCCGCACTATTTCTATTCGCCCGATCCGTTTGAGCGTAACCTGCGTGCCGCCCGCACTATCCCTAATGAGGGATCGCTGTTTTATGGTCCGGTACAGCAGGGCAATGACAACTGGAATGCGACCTTTTTCTGCGGCTCCTGTGCCGTTATCCGGCGCAGTGCGCTGGAAGAGATCGGCGGCTTTGCTGTTGAAACCGTAACAGAAGATGCGCACACCGCGCTGAAAATGCAGCGTCGCGGCTGGGGCTCAGCATTCCTCGCGATCCCGCTGGCGGCCGGTCTGGCGACCGAGCGCCTTGGCCTGCACGTTATTCAGCGTACCCGCTGGGCGCGCGGCATGACGCAGATTTTCCGCGTGGATAATCCGCTGTTTGGTCGCGGCCTGAAGTGGCAGCAGCGTCTCTGCTACCTCAACGCCATGCTGCACTTCCAGTTTGGCCTGCCGCGCGTGGCATTTCTTACCGCGCCGCTGGCTTATCTGCTGTTTAACCTGAATATCATCCACTCCTCGGCGTCGCTGATCTTCGCGTATGTGCTGCCGCATCTGGTGATGTCCCTCTATGTAAACTCCCGCATGAATGGTCGCTTCCGCTATACCTTCTGGGGAGAGATTTACGAAACGGTGATGTGTTTCCATCTGGTGATCCCAACCCTTCTGACGCTGCTGTCGCCAAAACACGGCAAGTTCAACGTAACGGACAAAGGCGGCCTGCTCGATCAGGGCTTCTTTGATTTTCATATCGTACGGCCGCACGTCATTGTCGCGACGCTGCTCTCCATCGGTATTGTCGCCGGCGTGGTTCGCGCGACGGCACATGACTATTTCGGGGTCGATCCCTGGGTTATTGCGCTTAACGTTGGCTGGGCGATTTTCAGTCTGATTATTTTAATGGCGGCCATCGCCGTGGCGCGCGAAACCAAACAGGTGCGTAAAACCATTCGTATTGAGGTGCAGATCCCGGCTGTGATCCACTACGCCAGCGGGATTTCGTCGCGTACCCGCACCAGCGATCTCTCGATGGGCGGCGCGCAGCTGGATGCGCCTGACAACCGGCATGAACAGGATGAGATTGAAGAGATCGATCTGCTGCTGAAGTCCGGCACCATCACCATTCCGGTCAGTAAAATTTCCGGTGATGCGGAGACGATTCGCCTGCGCTTTGGCGCAATGCCGCTGGCGCGTCGCCGCGAGCTGGTGCGCGTCGTGCTGGCGCGAGCGGATGCGTGGATCCAGCCGGAGTATAAGCAGGATAATCCGCTGGTGTCGATCGGCACTATTATTCGTACCGTTTTTGAGCTGTTCTGGCTGACCTGGAAAGATCGCCGCGAGAAGCACAAGCGTGATGACCAGCCTGCGGCGAAAGAGGACAGCGCAGCATGAAGAAATTAACGCAAACGCTGCTCGCCAGTTCGCTGGCGACCGCACTGCTGCTGACATCGGTTCAGGCTGAAGAGCCTGCGGTTACGCAGGACAGCAGTGCGCTGTCAGCCGTGCCGCCGCCGGAAGGGCTCGACAGCACGGCTGACGCGCAGCTGCAGCAGGCGGCCGGTGCCGCCCCGTACACGCCGGAGAGCAGTACTGCCGCGCCAGCTGAGGCTGAAGCGCCGGCAATCCTGTTGCCTGCGCCTGATACCGGAAGCGCCATTCTTAACCAGCCGGTAAGCAGCACCATTTCGGTGTCGCAGATGGGGCAGAAGCAGGGTATCACCCTGACCGGCGGGCAGCTGCAGTCGGGCATTGTCTTTACCCTGCCCGGTGATGAGGTAGTTACCAACGCACGGCTCAACCTGTCGCTGCGCGTCTCATCAGCGCTGGCCGCGCGCAATACGTCGCTGCAGCTGATGCTGAACGGACAGCCGCTCGGCACGCTGCCGCTCGGCTCCAGCGACAGCGACGTCAGCGACTATCAGCTGGATATTCCGGCTGCCATGGTAGTGTCAGATAACAACCTCAGCTTTAAAATCAACGATGCGGATAAGCTGCTGTGTGAAAAAGAGAGCGCACAGCAGTATCAGGTAACGATTCTGCCGCAAACCACGCTGAGCCTGGAGGGCCAGCAGCTGAATATCGGCACCAGCCTGCGTAACTTCCCGCGCCCGTTTATTGATGCGCAGCGTATGACGCCGGCCAGCGTCACCTTTGGTTTTGCCAGCAGCGTAACGCCGGATGCGGTGAGCGCTGCCGCACTGGTGGCGTCGTGGATGGGCATTCAGTCTGACTACCGCGGTATACGTTTTCCGGTGAGTCGCGGCGCGCTGCCAGAGCGTAACGGTATTCTGATTGGGCATCCGGGCGACAAAATCGGTACGGTGACGCTGCCGGCCAGCAATGGCCCGCTGCTGCAGGTCATCGATAATCCTGATAATCCGGTCTATAAACTGCTGCTGATTGTGGGCAGTGACGATGCACAGCTGCGTCAGGCGGCGAATCGTCTGACAACTAAACCGCTGACCACGGATGCGAGCCAGCTTAACGTGCAGCCGCAGCCGCTGGCCCAGCGTAAACCTTATGATGCGCCGCGCTGGATCAACACCTCACGTCCGGTACGCCTGAGTGAGCTGCTGCGAAAAGATCAGAGCCTGACCACGACCGGTATCTGGCACGATGCGCTGCGCGTTAACTTCCGCGCGGCACCCGATCTGTTTTTGTGGGATGGCGATACGATTCCGGTGAATCTGCACTATCGTTTCCCCTCTGAAAGCTGGATCGATGAAAACAATTCGTTTCTGAATGTCGCCCTCAACGGAACCTTCCTGCGTAATCTGACGGTCAACAAAGTTGGCCTGCTTGAGAGCGCCTGGCACCGGCTGGGGGGTGACGCGCGCCAGGAGCACTACACCCTGAAGCTGGAGCCCTATCTGATTTACGGTGATAACCAGCTGGCGCTCTACTTTAATATCAAGCCCAAAGCGGATGCGCCGTGTGGCGTACTGCTTAACAACAATATCAAAAGCCGCATCGAAGAGGATTCGTGGATCGATCTGAGCCACACCCGTCACTTCACCATGCTGCCGAATCTCTCTTACTTTGTCGGGGCCGCGTTCCCGTTTACGCGTCTGGCAGATTTTTCGCAGACCACGCTGCTGCTGCCGGAAAAACCGGGTGATGCGGAGATCGCCACGCTACTCGATATGGCGGCGCGCGCGGGTAACGCAACCGGGGTGGCGCTGGTACAAAATCAGGTACTGTTTGGCCTGCCTGAAGGCGGCACCAATCTGAGCCGGCTGCAGCAGAATGATGTGCTGGCGGTGAGCACCATGCAGCACAGCGCCTTTACGCAGCAGATGCTGCACGGCACGCCGTGGCAGACCAGTGGCAATACGCTGAGCGTTAACGAGCCTGGCCTGATGGAAAAACTGCACGGCTGGCTGACCGGCGACTGGTATCGCCAGGAGCTGGATGCCGATCGCTACTTTTCCTCAAATGAGGCGTGGCGCGGCTTTGTCAGCTATCGCTCGCCGTGGAGCGCCGACCGGCTGGTGGTCATGACGGTGGCAACCAGCGATCAGCAGCTGCTGCGCCTGCATGACGACCTTAATTCAGCACGTATCAACGCCGGTATTCGCGGCGATACCGCCATCATTACCGATGAAAATGGGATCCGCAGCTTCCGGGTTGGTCCGCAGTTTCCGAGCGGTGAAATGCCGTGGTACATGATGGTGGTCTGGTATGCCAACCAGCACTCGGTGCTGATGGCACTGGCCGCGCTGCTGGTGGCCGTACTGATCGGCAGCAGCGCCTGGCTCATGCTGAAGCGTCATGCATGGCGGCGTCTTAACCCCAAAGCAGACAGTCAGTCCGGCAGGAAGTAAGGATAAAAAATGCATAAAAATATACTGAGTGCCGGCATCCGCCACGCCCTGTTGCTGGGCGGGGCGCTGACGCTTTCTCAGCCGCTGCTGGCGGCAGAGAGCAATAACCCTGCGCTTCAGGCGCTGTTTGACCAGGCGGCCTACTGGCATCAGAAAGCGCATGACGATCTGGCGAAGGCGTCGTTGCAGAAAATTCTGCAGGCGGAGCCCAATAATACTCAGGCGCTCTATCTGCTGGCGCTCTACTCTCAGCAGACCGGGAGTACCGCCGAGGCAGCGCAGTGGCGTGCGCGGCTGAGTGCCGTTTCACCCAATGATGCGCATCTGGCCGAGCTGGATACCGCACGTCAGCTGCAGAGTATTCCGCAGGCGCAGCTGTCGCTGGCGCGTCAGCAGGCGCGCAGCGGCAATATCGCTGCCGCGCTGCAGACGTGGCGTAATACCTTTAGCGGCAACGAACCACCGGCGAGCGTCGCCGCCGAATATTACCTGACCATGGCCGGCGATCGCACGCTGCTGCCGCAGGCCGTAGAGGCACTGCGCCAGTTCGCCGCCGATCATCCGCAGGATACCGGCGCGCATCTGGCGCTGGGCAAAGCGATGACCTATCAGGAGTCGACCCGCCGGCAGGGGATCGAGCTGCTGGCCGGTATGGCTGACGGCAACAAAGAGGCCGATCGCTCGCTGCGTCAGGCGCTGCTCTGGCTGGCACCGCAGGCCTCTGATGCTGCGCTCTATCAGACATGGCAGCAGCGTCATCCCCAGGATAACGGGGTGCTGGATTACTACCGCAAAAACGTGGGCGGTGCGGAAAAAGGGGCCGGTTTTACGGCACTGAACAGTGGCGATGTCAGCGGAGCACAATCCAGCTTTGAGAAGGTGCTGCAGGCGAACCCGCAGGATGCGGATGCCCTGGCGGGTATGGGTTATGTCGCGCAGCGTGCCGGACGCTACGCTGAAGCCGCAGACTACCTGAACCGGGCGGCACAGCTGGGCGGCGATCAGAGTGAGGCACGGCAGAAGCAGGCGGCGGACGCCCGTTTTTACGCACAGCTCGCGGCCGCGCAGCAGGCGCTGAAAAGTGGCGACAGTGCACAGGCGCTGTCGCTGAGTGAACCCCTGACCCAGGCGGAAGGTGAAAAAGGCGTAGCGGCTAAACTGTTCCGTGCCGATGTGCAGCGCCGCACTAATCAGCCTGAGCAGGCGGAGCAGACCTACCGTGCGATCCTGCAAAGCGATGCGGATAACCGCAGCGCCAAAGAGGGGCTGTTCTATGTGCTGCGTCAGCAGAACCGCAGTGCTGAAGCCAGCAGCCTGCTCGCCTCACTGCCCGACAGCGTGCGGCAGAGCGTGGCGCCACGCGGTAACAACAGCGATCCCATCCGGGCACAGGCGAAACGCGAGCAGGCCGCAGGCAACAGCGCTGCCGCGATCGCCACGCTGACCAGTGGCGTACAGCGCTATCCCACCGATGGCTGGCTGCGTCTGGATCTGGCGCGGCTCTACCGCGCGCAGGGCAATACGCTGATGGCCGCCAACGTGATGCAGCCGGTGATGCGCAATGGCGCGACCAGCAGCGAACTCTATGCCGGTGCGCTTAACGCCAGCGAAAGCGGCGCATGGCAGCAGGCCAGCCAGCTGCTGGCGCGTATTCCCGATCGCAGTAAAACCGCTGCCATGCGCGAGCTGGCGCAGCGCGTTAACTTCAATCTGCAGATGGCGACGGCTGACCAGTATCTGGCGCAGGGCTCGGATGCGGCGGCGGCGAACACGCTGCGCGCGCTGGCCGCCACGCCGCCGGCTAATCCGGTGGACGCCGGCAATCTGGCAGAGAAACTGGCTAAAGCGGGTGATATCACCAGCGCCGTAGCGGTGGTACGCAGCAACATGCAGCGCGGCGTGCAGGGTAACGCCGGGGACTATGCTGCGCAGGTCACGGTGCTTAATCAGGCCGGATTAGGCAGTGAAGCGCAGCGTTTTCTCAGTTCGCCTGAGCTGCAGGCACGCAGTACGCCCGCGCAGCTGGCTGATGTACGCAACGGCTATCTGATCAACGAAGTGGATCGCCTGCGTGAGCAGAAACAGTATGCGGCGGCCTATGACAAACTGGTGGGTGCGCTGCAGCAGGATCCGCAAAACCGCGATCTGATGTTTGCCATGGCGCGCCTCTATCAGTCCGGCAAAATGAATAAAGAGGCGGGCGTGGTCTATGACTATCTGATCACGCAGGATACGCCGCAGCAGGACGCGCGCACTGGCGCCATTAACGTGGCGCTGGCAGAGAATGATATCAGCAGGGCAAACACGCTGACGCGCGGGCTGCGCAATGAAGAGACACCGGAGCGGCTGCTGCTGCTGGCGCGCGTAGCGGAAGCCAACGGCGAACACAGCGAAGCGATGCGTTATCTGCGTACCGCACGCGGTAAAATGATTGGTCTGCAGGGTGCACAAAGCGGCAGCGTACCCACGGTTGGCGGACTGGCGCTGGCGGATAATCCCTTTATCAACCGCAGCACCTCGCCGGTTGGCCGGTCATCTTCCAGCTATGGCGCGGTCATGCCGTGGCAGAACGCACCGGCTGCAGGCAGCACCGCCGACAGTACGCTGGCAGCCAATACGCCTGTGCTGCAGCAGAACCAGACGCTGCATCAGATTGACACGATGATGGACGCGCTGCAGGAGAAAACCGGGACCTGGGTACAGGGACAGATGCAGGTGCGCGGACGCGATGGCGAGTCAGGCTTGAGTAAGCTGACCGAAGCGAAAGCGCCGCTGACCTTTTCCACGGTGCCGTTTGGCGAGTCGCGGTTTGATTTTACCGTTACGCCGGTTTCACTGACCGCGGGCAGCGCTGGCGGAGATGCATGGCGCCGCTTTGGCAGCAATGCGCTGGTGCAGGGCAATGTCGTGGCAGCCGGGGATGCGAAAATCACGGACGTTCCCGCTTCAGCCACCGATTCACAGTCCGCTTCCGGCGTTGAGCTGAATATGGCGCTGAAGGGCGACAGCTATAAAATCGATATTGGCAGCACGCCGCTGGGCCAGGATCTCAGCACGCTGGTGGGCGGGATCCAGTGGTCACCAAAACTCACGGATTTCCTGACGCTGATCCTGACCGGTGAACGCCGGGCCATGACCGACAGCCTGCTCTCGTATGTGGGTGCAGAAGATAAGACCAGCGGTAAACGCTGGGGACGCGTCACGAAAAACGGAGCGAATGCGCTGCTGAGCTATGACAACGGCGATGCCGGACTCTATGCCGGCGGTGGCGCCTATAGCTACATTGGCGAAAATGTGGCGAGCAACCAGAGCGTGCAGGCAACCGCAGGCGTGTATGTACGGCCTTTCCATTATGACGATCGCGAGCTGAAGGTGGGGATGAACCTCTCCTGGATGGATTTCTCCAAAAACCTCAGCTATTTCAGTTATGGGCAGGGCGGTTATTTCAGCCCGCAGAACTACGCGTCCGTCTCGTTCCCGGTGGAGTTCAGCCGTCAGTTTGACGATTTGAAAGTCAACGTCGGAGGATCGGTCGGCTATCAGTCTTACAGCCAGGACAAGAGCGCCTACTTCCCGGACAACGCTGCGCTGCAGTCGCAGCTGCAGAGTCTGGCCGACCGCGGCTTTGTCAGAAGTGCTTACTACAGCGGTGAAAGTAAAAATGGCGTGGGCTACAACCTGCACGCCGGTGCAGATTATAAGATCAACAAAGATGTCACGATCGGCGGTCAGCTGGGGTATGACACCTTTGGCGACTATAACGAAAGCACCGCTAACCTCTACTTCCGCTATATGTTTGGAGACAACTGATGAGCGAGCAACCCACCGCACGTGCGACCTGGTCGCATCAGCCTGGCTGGTTTGATCTGGTCTGCGTAATGACAGAGAGCGTACTGGAGAACGGCGGCGACGAGGCCGCGGCTTTCCTGGCCAGCACCGGGGAGACGCTGGCCAGGCGTTATCCACTGCCGGTTGCGCATACCGTGCAGGATCTGGAGCGGGAGATGAATCTGCAGCTGGCCCGCTTCAACTGGGGATTTGTGCAGCTGCATCCGGCAGAAAATGCGATTCAGATTGAGCATCATGCGCTGCCGGCAGGTCACAACACGCTGCCAGCGGAACGCTGGCAGCTGGCAATGGGCGCCGTGCTGGGCGGCCTGTATGCGCAGTGGCTGCGCGATCAGGGCGGCAGCGACGCAGTACCGCTGACGCTGGAAAACAACAATGGCGTAACGCTGCTGTATCGATATCAATAGGAAGCGGTAATGAATGTAATGCGGCACGGGCGTCAGTGGATGCTCTGTTTAATGATGATATTTTTTAGCGCCCAGGCGACGGCAGACGGCTGGAGCAGTTATAAATCCCGCTTTCTGAACAGCGACGGACGCATTGTCGATACCGGCAATAAAGGCGTCAGCCATACGGAAGGTCAGGGCTACGGGATGCTGCTGGCGGTGGCGAATAACGATCGGGCTACGTTTGATCTGCTGTGGCAGTGGACGCGTACGCACCTGCATAATCCGCAAAATGATCTGTTCTACTGGCGTTATGTGCCTGACGCTGCCGATCCGGTGGCGGACAAAAATGACGCCAGCGACGGTAATGTGCTGATCGCCTGGGCACTGCAGCGTGCGGCACAGAAGTGGGGAGGCGACTACCAGCAGGCTTCCGATCGCATTCAGCGTGCGATCATCAAACTGAACGTGATCGATTATGCCGGACACACAGTTATGCTGCCCGGTGCCAGCGGCTTTAATAAATCGAGCTACGTCGTGCTGAACCCCTCCTATTTCCTGTTTGCCGCCTGGGAGGCGTTTGCCCGGCAGAGCCATCTGCGCGTCTGGAATGCGCTCATTGACGATGGTATGACGCTACTGGGTGAGATGCAGTTTGGTAAAACCGCGCTGCCGCTGGACTGGGTCGCGCTGAACGCCGATGGCTCTGTCGCCCCGGCTGTGGGTTACTCTAACCGGTTCAGTTATGATGCGATTCGCGTGCCGCTGAATATCTGGTGGTACGATCCGCAGAGCCTGCGGCTGGTGCCGTTTCAGCGTGTCTGGCAGGGCTATCCGCGCCAGACCACACCGGCCTGGTTCGATGTCCTGGCTAACAGCCCGGCACCCTATAATATGGAGGGTGGCCTGACCGCCGTACGCGATTTGACGCTGAACCAGACCAGTCATCTCAGCGACCGCATTCAGCCGGAACAGAATTACTTCTCTGCCAGTCTGCAGCTGCTGGTATGGCTTGCCCTGCAGGAAAAGCGTTGATGTTGCTCCGCGAGCGCGCGATGCGCGCTCGCTTTCTCCCGTAACCTGTACGGGTAAAACGCTGAAAACGCGTCTCCCTTCCTCCCGACTGATGATTTTCACTCTTATCGCGACGTACAACCCCTGAGACCTGGGATATACTTGCTGCGCATTCAGGCTACTATCACTGCGGATTATGGCGGCATTGCGGCCGGGAGAGATTTTGTTGCGCGTCAGTCGCTCGTTAACCATCAAGCAAATGGCAGCCGTGTCTGCGGTTGTGCTGGTAACGATCACGATTTTTATCGTTATCCAGCTTTTTCATTTTGTGCAGCAGCGCAGGATTGACTACGCCCAGCAGATGGAGAATGTGGCGCACACGGTACGCCAGCCACTCTCAGAAGCGGTGCTGAAAGCGGACATTCCTCAGGCTGAACATATTCTTAACACGCTCAAACCCGCCGGTATCCTGTCGCGGGCGGATGTTGTGCTGCCCAATGCGTTTCAGGCACTGCACGCCGACTTCGCACCGGAAAAGCCGGTTCCGCGTCTGGTCGCCCGCCTGTTTGAGCTGCCGGTGCAGATCACGCTGCCGCTGTATGCGATTGAGCGGGGCGGCATGCCAAAACCCATCGCCTATCTGGTGCTTCAGGCGGACTCCTCGCGCGTTTATCAGTTTTTGCTGAGCACGCTCTCAACCATGATCACCACCTGGCTGCTGATGGCGCTGATCCTTTCGGTTGCGATCAGCTGGTGTATTAACCGCCTGATTGTGCATCCGCTGCGCGATATTTCACGCGAGCTGCAGGAACTGCCGCCGCCCGCCATCCTGACACACAAGCTGACGCTGCCCGGCAATCACCGTGATGATGAGATAGGCATGCTGATCCGCAGCTATAACCGTAATCAGCAGGTGCTGGAGTCTGTTCACGATGAGATGAGCCGTCTGACCACCCATTTTGCCGTGACGGATCTGCCTAATCGCACGCTGTTTCTGGCGCTGCTTGACCAGCATTTGCAGCAGCGTCACCGGCAGCAGCCCTGGAGCGTCATGGTTATTCGGATTGAAACGCTGCAGGAAGCCAACGGCGTGCTGAGCGATGAGCAGCGCGATACGCTGATGCTCACGCTGGTCGGGAAAATCCGCAGCACGATTGATGACCATACCCTGCTGGCGCAGACGGGCCTCAGCGATTTTGCGCTGCTGCTGAAGCGGGCGCACAACCCGTTCCGCGCAATGCGCCTGGCGCGTAACCTGATGCTGCGCATCAATCAGCCTGTAAATCTGTATCAGCTGCAGCTGCGACCCAATGCCAGTATCGGGCTGTCACTCTCTGATGAGAGCCTGTGCTCTGCCCGTGAGCAGCTGGATCGGGCGACATCCGCCATGATGTCAGCACGTCATCAGGGGAAAAATCAGATCCTGTTCTTTGATCCGGTACTGACTGAGCGGGCGCAAAAGCGGCTGACCCAGGAGCATGACATTCTGCAGGGGCTACAGGAGGGCGAGTTTGCGCTGTATCTGCAGCCACAGCTCAACATGGCAACCGGCGAGCTGGCGGGGGCTGAAGCACTGCTGCGTATGCGCATGGCGGATGGCAGCTACGGGCTGCCGGAAGAGTTTATCGCCAGCGCGGAAGAGATTGGTGTGATTTCTGCCATCGGCCGCTGGGTGTTTGAAGAGGCGTGCCGTATTCTGGCCGGCTGGCAGCGACGGGGTATTACGCTGCCGCTGAGCGTGAATATTTCAGCCGTCCAGCTGCGCGACAGCGGCATGGTGGCTCATCTGCAGAGCCTGCTGGAGCGGCATCGCATCCGGGCGGGATCGTTAGTACTGGAAGTGACCGAAACCGCCGGGATAGGCGACGCAGAACAGGCGATGGCGCTGCTGCGCGCGCTGCAGCAGACCGGGGTTGCCGTCGCGCTGGACGATTTTGGTATGGGTTACTGTAATCTCAATTATCTGCATCAGTTTAAAGCGTTACCGGTGAACAAGCTGAAGATGGATCGCAGCTTTGTTGCCGCGCTGCCGGATGATGACACCATGGTGCGCATTGTGGCCGCCGTGGCAAAGATTGTGGATGCTGATGTGGTAGCGGAAGGCGTTGAAACGGCCGAGCAGCGCGACTGGCTGCTGGCGCGTGGCATCACTATCGGTCAGGGCTACCTGTATGCTGAAGCCCTGCCGCTTACGACCTTTGAGCAGGGCTGGCTGCAGCGCTATTCACACCCGTGATAGTGACCTTATCAATTGATTGTTCTGCAGAAACCGCGGCACAGCGCTAGCTGAAGCGTTTCAGTTCATAGTTAGAGTTTTGTAACTTTTGTAAGGAATGTCAGGGGATACTCATCCTGTTAACAGGGTGTTATTTTCAATTCATCGGTAAGGTTTTACGCGCTCAGGCGGCTTGCCGCATGCGTTTCTCCCTGACACAGGCGGTGAATGCCGTCTCTACCTGGACACCTGTTATGAAACTGTTTAAAAGCCTCTATTTTCAGGTGCTGGTTGCCATCGGCATCGGCGTTCTGTTAGGCCATTACTATCCGGAATTGGGCGCGCAAATGAAGCCGCTTGGTGATGGTTTTGTAAAGCTGATCAAGATGATCATCGCCCCCGTGATCTTCTGTACGGTGGTGACCGGTATCGCCGGCATGGAGAGCATGAAAGCCGTTGGGCGCACCGGCGCAGTCGCGCTGCTCTATTTTGAAATCGTCAGTACTATCGCGCTGCTAATCGGGCTGGTCGTGGTAAACGTGGTTCAGCCTGGCGCTGGAATGAACGTGGATCCGGCTACCCTGGATGCGAAAGCCGTGGCTGTCTATGCACAGCAGGCAGAACAGCAGGGTGTGATCGCGTTCCTGCTTGATATCATCCCGGGCAGCGTCATCGGTGCATTTGCCAGCGGCAACATTCTGCAGGTACTGCTGTTCGCTATTCTGTTTGGCTTCGCGCTGCATCGCCTCGGCAGCGCCGGTACCGTGATGTTCAACGTTATTGAAAGCTTCTCAAAAGTGATCTTTGGCGTGATTAACATGATCATGCGTCTGGCACCTATCGGTGCATTTGGCGCCATGGCCTTCACTATCGGTAAATATGGTGTCGGCTCGCTGGTGCAGCTCGGCCAGCTGATCATCTGTTTCTATATCACCTGTATCCTCTTTGTGGTGATCGTGCTGGGCGCGATTGCACGCTGGGCTGGCTTTAACATCTTTAAGTTTATCGGCTATATCAAAGAAGAGCTGCTGATTGTGCTGGGCACTTCATCGTCTGAATCAGCGCTGCCGCGCATGCTGGATAAAATGGAGCGCCTCGGCTGTAAGAAATCGGTAGTAGGGCTGGTCATTCCGACGGGCTACTCGTTCAATCTGGATGGCACCTCAATCTATCTGACCATGGCTGCTGTGTTTATTGCGCAGGCAACCAACGCCCATATGGACATTGTCCATCAGATCACCCTGCTGGTGGTTCTGCTGCTCTCCTCTAAAGGGGCGGCCGGCGTTACCGGAAGCGGCTTTATTGTTCTGGCCGCGACGCTCTCTGCGGTAGGGCATCTGCCGGTAGCGGGTCTGGCGCTGATTCTGGGCATCGACCGCTTTATGTCCGAAGCGCGCGCGCTGACCAACCTGGTAGGTAACGGCGTGGCCACGGTGGTGGTGGCTAAATGGGTGGGCCAGCTGGATGAAAACCAGCTGAAAGAGACGCTTTCTTCAGCGAAAAAGGTCAATCACGTCTCTCATACCGGCGCATAATCCTCAATTTGCGTTAATTTCTGATTAAATGCCCGCTGTCACTTGCCCTGACAGCGGGCATTTGCATAATAAACCCCGTTGATTTTTTTCCCGATTTTTTTCCTCGTTGCGCGACTTCCTGGCCATCTTGTGGTCAAAGGAACTGTCATTAAATAAACGCGGCGGCAATACGCCGTGCGGGCCGCTTTCCCGGTGGCCAGTCAGTCCGCGCTAACGAGCGTTTATCTGTTTGATTAGGGGTTCACATGCAGGGCACCAGAATTCGGCTTTTGGTTGGCGGCTTGCTGCTTGCAGCGACCGGTTTCGGCGCGCAGGCCGAAACACTTCAGCCCGATCCCGCCTGGCAGGAGGGCAAACTGGACAATGGGTTCAGTTGGCAGCTGCTGACCACACCACAACGTCCCAGCGATCGCATTGAGCTTCGTCTGGTAGTCAATACCGGCTCGCTGGTGGAGAGCGCACAGCAGACCGGTTTCAGTCACCTGTTACCGCGCCTGGCGATGGTGCATAACACCGCGCTGGATACCAATCAGCAGCGCGCGCTGTGGCAGCAGGCGATGGATCCGCAGCGTCCGCTGCCACCCGCGATCTCGTCATACGACTACACCCAGTACAATCTCAGTCTGCCCAATAACCGGCCAGAACTGCTTAAAGAAGCCTTAAACTGGCTGGCCGCGACCGCAGGTAAAATGAGTATTAATGAGCAGGTGGTCACAACGGCTTTAAGCGCTACCGATCCCATCGCCACCTGGCCACCCAATACGCAGGATGTCTGGTGGCGCTATCGCCTGAAAGGCTCAACCATGCTGGCGCATGACCCTGGTGAAGCGCCACGCGCACCGGTCGATTCTGCCCAGCTGAACAGCTTTTACCAGCAATGGTATACGCCAGATAATATGACGCTCTATGTCGTCGGCAATGTCGACAGCCGCAGTATTACGGAGCAGATTGGCAAGACCTTCTCAGCGCTGAAAGGAAAACGCGATACGCCGGCACCGCTGCCGACACTGGCACCGCTGCCGCATCAGCCGGTTAATCTGGTTGATGGCTCTCTGGCGCAGGATCGGCTGTCGCTGGTGTGGGATACGGCCTGGCAGCCGATTCGCGAATCGCAGTATCTGCAACGTTACTGGCAGAGCGATCTGGCGCGTGAAGCGCTGTTCTGGCATGTGCAGCGCGCGCTTGCAGACAATAAAGCGCAAAATGTGCAGGTGGGCTTTGACTGCCGCGTGCTTTATCAGCGTGCGCAGTGCTCCATCAATATGGAAAGCCCCAATGCCTCACTGCCGCAAAATATGAATCAGATTGCGAAAGCGCTGGCCGTGGTTCGCGATAAAGGGCTGCCGCAGGATGAATTTGATGCGCTTATGGCGCAGAAGCTGCTGGAGCTGAATAAGCTGTTTACGACCTACGCCCGCACGGATACCGATATTCTGATGGGGCAGCGTCTGCGCTCGCAGCAGAATGCAGTGGTGGATATTGCTCCTGAGCAGTATCAGAAGCTGCGTCAGTCTTTTCTGAGTGAGTTAACGCGCGAGCAGCTCAACCAGGAGCTGCGTCAGCAGCTGACGCAGGAGCTGACGATGGTACTGATCCAGCCGCAGGGCGAAGCAGAAACCAATGTGAAGATGTTGCAGGAGAGCTGGAACAAGGTGATGACGGTGCCCGATGCGCCTGCAGCACCGGCAACAGAAGAGAGCAGTAAAGCAGAAATCAGCGCCGACCCGGCCATTCCTGCCTCCTGAGGCACCCGCCCCAACCCGGGGCGCATAAATGCGCCCCCTGCAATGAACCCCCCGCAGGGGCGCCATTAATGGCGCCCCGTTTGATGCGCGCACGGGACGTGATGACGCCATTAATGGCACCCGCCCCAACCCGGGGCGCATAAATGCGCCCCCTACAATGACCCCCCGTAGGGGCGGCATTAATGGCGCCCGGTTGCCAGCCCCAACCCGGGGCGCATAAATGCGCCCCCTACAATGAACCCCCCGTAGGGGCGGCATTAATGGCGCCCGGGTTAATGCGCGCACGGGACGTGATGACGCCATTAATGGCGCCCGGGTTAATGCGTGCAGGAACGGGAATAACGTCAGGTTTTCGCCCGCAGCCATTCGGTAACCAGCATTGGCCAGCTCGCCAGGGGCAGATCGGCCACGCCGCGAATACCAAAACCGTGCCCGCCCTTCTGATAAAAATGGATCTCCGCCGGAATTTTATGCTCACGCAGCGCGCTAAAAAACAGCATGCTGTGGTTAACGGAAACCGCTTCATCATCAGCCGCATGGATCAGCAGCGCTGGCGGCGTCTGCGCATGAACGCGCGTCTCCAGCGAATAGGCATCGATAGTTTTCTGATCCGGCCAGGCACCCAGCAGGCGCGTACGTGAACTTTCGTGCGCCAGACCGTCACGCATACTGATAATCGGGTAGATCAGCACCATAGCATCGGGACGTGGTGAGAGCGCATCGCTGCGATCCTGTACCGGGTAGAGCTTCTCGTTAAACCGCGTTCCCAGCGAGGCAGCGACGTGCCCGCCCGCAGAAAAGCCCATCATCACAATATATTTACCGTTTTTCCCCTGCTGCGCCCGTTCGCGCAGCACGCGGACCGCCCGCTGGGCATCGGCCAGCGGCGCATCTGCGCCTTCATGATGCCCGTCATACGGCAGGCGATATGTCATGACGGCCAGCGTATAACCCATTGAGGTAAAAAACGTTGCCAGCGCGCTGCCTTCACGATCGATCAGTACCCGCTGGTAACCGCCGCCCGGTGCTACCAGCAGGGTAATACCGTTAGAGGTTTCCGGATACCAGATGGCCATTTCCGGACAGCGCACGCCGGTTGCTGCGCGATCGTAAGGTTCATACTCTTTAGCCAGGTCGACAATCTGCGGCTGAGCGCGGGAGTCACTGGCGCCTGGCGCATCACCGGATGGCCAGATATTGATAATTTCTGTGTGCATAAATCTGTCCTGAGCAGGGCATATAGTCGTTGTTTTTCTGCGGCCGAAGGAACAGCGTCCTGCTGTTATTGATTAAAAGATGGCCTTATTTCAGTTTGTCGTCCAGCCGAAAAACAGTAAGTCAGGCAGAATCAGACTATGCCTGGCTGGCAGGATCTGGCTTTTAATACACTGAATTTAAAGGGTTATGTTTAGGAAGAATAATGTGTGCGTATCATAACGAGCGTGCAAAAGATAAAAGAAAAGCCCTAAGTACAATGAAGGGGATAAAACAGAGTGTTAAGGCAAATCTGTTATAGAAAAATGCAGCAGAAAATGACGCCTCTCTGCGCCTTTTTCCGAACCCTTCCGGCGGCTGCGTCTTGAGCGACGTAGTTTGCCTTAAGTCTTTTAAAGGGCCATCTGGTGACGATTTAGCAGACAAAGCATCCTCTGTTTCTGCGATTAAGCCAGAGGCGCGCTGTTAGACTCGACGCCCTATATGGCTGCACAAAGCGATAAAGTTATCCAGGAACCAGCCGATACTTGCCGCCGGGTTGCTTTCTGCAGGCACTCACCACCGACCAGGAAAAAACCATGGTGATGAAAAATTTTGGACACCGGCTGCCCGCTTCTCCCGAATATACCCAACCGGACATTTCGTTTTCCTGGCAGCAGTGTCAGCGGACTTATACTTTTCAGCCCATTTATCAGATAACCGGCCGCCTGCTGGCGATTGAGCTGCTGACCGCTGTCACGCACGCCGCTATGCCGGAAAAGCGGCTTTCACCGGAAAACTACTTTGCTGCGCTGTCGACAGAGCAGCGGCTGGATGTGGTACATGAACAACTCTCTCTGCTGTTGACGTGTTCCCGCTTTTTTATCCGCCATCAGCTGGTGGCATCGGTCAATATTGATGGGCCGACGCTGCTGGCGATACAGCAGCATCCGGATCTCCGGACGCTGATCGGCCGGCTGCCGTGGGTGCGTTTTGAACTGACTGAGCATCACGCGCTGCCGCAGGAAGAGATGGTGGCACAGATGCCGGAACTGGGGCCGCTATGGCTGGATGATTTTGGCTCCGGCATGGCAAATTTTTCCGCGCTCACCGAGCTGCGCTATGACTATATCAAATTGTCCCGTGAGCTCTTTATGCTGCTGCGTGCGTCAGAAGAGGGGCGGGTCCTTTTCTCAACGCTGCTGATGCTTATCAACCGTTACTGCAATGGCGTTATAGTGGAAGGCGTGGAAACTGAAGAGGAGTGGCGTCAGGTGCAATCTTCACCCGCTATTGCGGCACAGGGATACTTTTTCTCCCGTCCGCTGCCTTTCAGCCAGCTGGAGTCTCTGCCGTTAATGCTTCTCTGATGTTGTTACGCCGCGTCTCGACTATCTTTAATGAGACGTGGGAACAAGGAGGAAAAAGCATGACTCGCACGGGAAAAGCTGCCAGCTGGGTAGCCGGTATTCTGTTGCTACTGATCGTGGTACTGGTTGTGGTGATAGCCACTTTTGACTGGAACCGCCTGAAACCAACCATCAACCAGAAAGTCTCAGCAGAGCTGAACCGTCCCTTCGCTATACGCGGCGATCTTGGCGTGCACTGGGCGCGTAACCGCGCTGAGCCGGGCTGGCGCAGCTGGATCCCCTGGCCGCAGGTTCACGCTGAAGATATCATGCTGGGCAACCCACCCGACATTCCTGACGTCACCATGGTACATCTGCAGCGCGTTGATGCGACGCTGGCCCCCCTGGCGTTGCTGCATAAAGAGATCTACCTGCCATGGATTAAACTGCAGCAGCCTGACGCGCGCCTGATACAGCTCGCCAGCAAAAAGAACAACTGGACATTTACGCTCGCCAGCAGTGAAAACAGCAAAGCCGATGCCGCTCCTTCTGCCTGGTCGTTCCGGATGGATAACATTCTGTTTGATCAGGGGCAGCTGCGCTACCGCGATGCGATCAACAAAGCCGATGTCACGGTAAATATCAACTCCCTCGGTAAACCCGTGCCTTATGCCCAGGTCACCGGCGGCGATGATAAGCAAAAAGGTGCCGGCGATTTTGTTTTTGGCTGGCAGGCGAAAGGCACCTATAACCAGCAGCCGCTTTCCGGCGAAGGCAGAATTGGTGGCATGCTCTCACTGCGCAGTAAAACCACGCCGTTTCCGCTGCAGGCAGATGTGCGTAACGGCACCACGCGGGTGAGGCTGGAAGGCACGCTGCAGGATCCGCTGAACCTGGGCGGGCTGGATGTGCGTCTGCGTTTTTCCGGCGATACGCTGGCCAGTCTTTATGGCTTAACCGGCGTGCTGCTGCCTGATACCCCGCCTTATGAAACGGATGGCCATCTCACGGCCCGCTTTAATGATGCAAAGGGCGCGCTGTTTCGCTATGAAAAATTCAATGGTCACATCGGTGACAGTGATATTCACGGGTCACTCACCTATCGTCAGGGCAAACCCCGGCCGAAGCTGAGCGGTGAGCTGACTTCACGTCAGCTGCGCATGGCCGATCTTGGCCCGCTGATTGGTGTTGATTCCGGTAAAGGCAGCGAGAAAACGGCGCGGGCGAAGGCGCAGCGTGGTGAAGCCGCCACGCAGCCAGCCGATCGTGTACTGCCTTACGATAAGTTTGAGACCAAAAGCTGGGACGCGATGGATGCCGATGTGAAGTTTAGCGGCAAGCGCATTGAACACAGCAGTAAGCTGCCGCTCAGCGATCTCTACACGCATCTGACGCTGGAAAAAGGCGATCTGCTGCTTGATCCGCTGCGCTTTGGTATGGCCGGCGGCAATATTAATACCACTATCCGGCTGGAGGGCAGTCGCTCGCCCATGCGCGGCCGGGCCGATCTGCACGCGCGTAAGCTGCAGCTGCGCCAGCTGTTTCCTGATGTAACCGCGATGCAGCGCAGTCTGGGCCAGCTCAACGGAGACGCAACGTTAAGTGGTACCGGTAATTCGGTTGCCGCTCTGCTGGGCAGCAGCAACGGCCAGCTGCGGCTGCTGATGAACAACGGCCTGATCAGCCGCAGCCTGATGGAAATTGCCGGGCTTAACGTCGGAAACTATGTGGTGGGTAAACTGTTTGGTGATGATGAAGTGCGCATCAACTGTGCCGCCACCGATCTGACGCTGCGCCAGGGGGTGGCAACGCCGCGCCTGTTTGTGTTCGACACCGAAAATGCGGTGATCAACGTTACCGGCAACGTGAACTTTGCTAACGAGCGGCTCGATCTGTCGGTGAATCCGGAGAGTAAAGGCATTCGCATTATCACGCTGCGTTCTCCGCTCTACGTGCGCGGAACCTTTAAAAATCCGGATGCCGGAGTAAAAACGGGGCCGCTGATTGCGCGCGGTGCAGCGGCCGTGGCGCTGGGTGCTGTTGTGGCGCCGGCCGCCGCACTGCTGGCCCTGATTTCACCCAGCGACACGGACGACAATCAGTGCAGCAATGTGCTGCAGCAGATGAAGAGTCAGAAGTGATTAATTGCGCCACAGCACCTTAATGATGTGGTAACCAAACGCGGTTTTTACCGGTCCGTAAGGCTTCAGCAGCGGACAGGTAAAAACCGCCTTATCAAAAGCCGGTACCATCTGCCCCTGACGAAACTCCCCTAAATCTCCGCCATTGCGGCCGGACGGGCAGGTTGAATGTTTTTTTGCCAGCTGCTGAAAGTTGCCCCCTTTTTCCAGCTGCGCCAGCAGGGCTTTCGCCTGCGCTTCCTCTTTCACGAGGATATGTAAAGCTGCTGCGGTTTTCGCCATGATGCTTTCCCGTTATGTATAATGTGCGACGCATTATATCCCCGTCATACTTCAAATTGCAGATGTGCTGGCCGCGCAAGCTCGCTCCGGTCACTTACCCAGGTAAGCTCCCGAAGACTCATCCACTTGCCGCCTGCCTGCAATTCGATTTATTTAAGGGACCATCCCTGAAATTGAATTTGTTGAGTGAAATTACGTTATGCGTTTAAACCCCGGCCAACAACGTGCTGTCGAATTTGTCACCGGCCCCTGCCTGGTGCTGGCGGGGGCAGGTTCCGGTAAAACCCGCGTCATTACCAATAAAATTGCTCACCTGATCCGCGAATGCGGCTATCAGGCGCGCCACATTGCAGCGGTCACGTTTACCAATAAGGCGTCGCGCGAAATGAAAGAGCGCGTGGCGCAAACGCTGGGACGTAAAGAGGCGCGCGGCCTGATGATTTCAACCTTTCATACGCTGGGGCTGGAGATTATCAAGCGTGAATATGCCGCGCTGGGCATGAAGTCGAGCTTTTCGCTGTTTGACGATCAGGATCAGCTGGCGCTGCTGAAAGAGCTGACCAGCCAGTGGCTGGAAGAGGATAAAACGCAGCTGCAGCAGCTGATAGCCACGATCTCTAACTGGAAAAACGATCTGATCGATCCGCAGGGTGCCGCTGCGATAGCAAAATCTCAGCGCGACCAGATATTTGCGCACTGCTATCAGCTTTATGATCAGCATCTGAAATCCTGCAACGTGCTCGATTTTGACGATCTCATCCTGCTGCCTACGCTGCTGCTGCAGCGTAATGAGGCGGTACGGGAGCGCTGGCAGCAGCGTATTCGCTATCTGCTGGTGGATGAGTATCAGGATACCAACACCAGCCAGTATGAGCTGGTAAAACTGCTGGTGGGGCCGCGCGCGCGATTCACCGTGGTGGGCGATGACGATCAGTCTATTTACTCCTGGCGCGGGGCGCGTCCGCAAAACCTCGTACTGCTGAAAGAGGATTTTCCGGCGCTGGAGGTGGTCAAGCTGGAGCAGAACTATCGCTCTTCGCAGCGTATTCTCAAAGCGGCTAACATTCTGATCGCCAATAACCCGCACGTGTTTGAAAAGCGTCTATTTTCCGAACTGGGCGTGGGCGAGTCGCTGAAAGTGCTGAGCGCGAATAATGAAGATCATGAAGCGGAGCGCGTGACCGGCGAGCTGATTGCGCATCACTTCATTAACCGCACGCAGTATAAAGATTACGCCATTCTCTATCGCGGTAATCACCAGTCGCGCGTGTTTGAAAAGCTGCTGATGCAAAACCGCATTCCCTATCGTATTTCCGGTGGCACCTCGTTCTTTTCGCGTCCGGAGATCAAGGATCTGCTGGCCTACCTGCGCGTGCTGACCAACCAGGACGACGACAGCGCGTTTCTGCGTATTGTGAATACGCCGCGTCGTGAAATCGGACCGGCTACGCTGCAGAAGCTGGGTGAGTGGGCCACGCTGCGTAACAAGAGCCTGTTTCATGCCAGTTTTGACATGGGGCTGACTCAGACGCTGAGCGGACGCGGCCTGGAGCATCTGCAGCGTTTTACGCACTGGCTGAATGAGATTGTGCAGCTGACTGAACGTGAGCCGATCACTGCGGTGCGTGACCTGATCCGCGGCATCGATTATCAAAGCTGGCTGTTTGAGACCTCCGGCAGCCCGAAAGCCGCAGAGATGCGGATGAAAAACGTCAATACGCTGTTTCAGTGGATGACAGAAATGCTCGAAGGTGATGAGCTGAATGAACCCATGACGCTGGCGCAGGTTGTTACGCGCTTTACCCTGCGCGATATGATGGAGCGGGGGGAAAGTGATGAAGATCTCGACCAGGTTCAGCTGATGACGCTGCACGCATCAAAAGGGCTGGAATTTCCCTATGTCTATCTGGTAGGCATGGAAGAGGGGCTATTGCCGCACCAGAGCAGCATTGATGAGAACAACATTGAAGAGGAGCGGCGTCTCGCCTATGTGGGCATTACGCGCGCGCAGAAAGAGCTGACCTTTACCCTCTGCCGGGAGCGCCGTCAGTATGGCGAACTGGTTCGTCCTGAACCCAGTCGTTTTTTACTGGAACTGCCGCAGGATGACGTTGAGTGGGAGCGTGAGAAAAAAGTGGTGAGCGCAGAAGAGCGCGTAAAAACCGGGCAAACCCGGGTTGCCGGTTTGCGTGCAATGCTGGCAAATGCAAAAAAGTGATGGCAGTTGTTACGCCATCAGGAGAAGGTCAGAAGCCAGTGCACGTATGACTGGTAGTGGCTCTCCTGCTCCAGCAGCTCGGCGCGCAGCGGATGCGCCTCCAGCCAGCCCGCCGGCAGCGTCAGGTGCAACGCATCCTCTTCTGCCAGTAAGCGTACCGCCGGGAGCGTATCGTCACGACGGCGCGTGGAGAAGATGATCGCCAGGCGCAGCAGGCGGCTTAAACGCTCGGCCGTACGCGGCGGCACCGCATTTTGCTGAGCCAGCAGGGCCAGGTCGATACTGCCGCTCTGGTTCTGCAGCAAACAGGCGAGCACTTTTTTCTGTGCGGGCGTAAAGCCCGGCAGATCAAGATGGCGGATCAGATAAGCAGCGTGCCGGGGAGCCTGACGAAAATCAACGCTCAGGCCAATTTCATGTACGGCACAGGCGCTTAACAGCAGATCGCGGCAGCGCTGGTCAAGCTTCCAGCTCTGGCTGACCTGACGAAAAAATCCTTCAGCCAGCTGCTGTACCCGCGCGGCCTGTTCCACATCAATAGAAAAACGGCGCTGCACATTGTGCAGGGTACGGCTGCGGATATCGCGATTGATCGGCAGATGCAGCATGCCATACACCAGACCTTCGCGCAGCGCACCGCCTGCCAGCGTCATGCTGTCAATGTTAAGCTCATTGAAAATCGCGATGAGAATCGACAGGCCGCTGGGAAAGACCAGTGCCCGCTCCAGCGTCAGGCCTTCAATCTCCAGCTCTTCCAGCTTGCCACACTGAATAGCACGCTGCCTGAGCTGCTGCAGTTTACTCAGGGTGATACGCTCATCCATCCCCTGCGCCACCATGATCTCCTGCAGGGCCTGAACGGTACCGGACGCACCGACGCAGACCTGCCACCCTTTTTCACGCAGCGCGCCTGCCACCGGTTGCAGCATGTCGCGCGCTGCCTGCTCTGCCCGATCAAAATTTTCCTGCGTCAGATGGCGATTGCTGAAAAAACGCTCCAGCCAGGTGACGCAGCCCATTGAGAGGCTGAACAGGGTGGTTGCATGCGAGCCTTCACCGGTAACCAGCTCGGTGCTGCCCCCGCCAATATCGACGACCAGACGCTGGTCGGAGCCGCCGGTCGTATGGGCCACGCCCTGATAGATCAGGCGCGCTTCTTCCTCACCGCTGATAACATTGACCGGACAGCCAAGGATCGCTTCAGCAGTGGTCAGAAAGGCTGGCGCATTGCGCGCGATGCGCAGCGTGGCGGTCGCCACCACGCGGATCTGCTCTGGCGGGATATCCTGCAGCTGTTCCGAAAACAGTTTCAGGCACTGCCAGCCGCGCTGCATCGCCTCAGCAGAGAGTTCGCTGTCAGCATTGAGTCCTGCTGCCAGCCGGACTTTGCGCTTGATGCGCGCAACGGTCTGAATAGTGCCGGAAACTTCACGCACCACCAGCATATGAAAGCTGTTAGACCCGAGGTCGATCGCTGCATAGAGTGATGATGCGCTTAGCATGTAGGGTTAACCTGAGCGTTTACGGTTATGGTTACGGGGCGCACTGCTCCGGCGATTACTGTTATTACCGCCGCGGCGCTGACCGTTGCCGGTGCGGTTCCGCTGCAGACGTTTTGCCGGTGGCAGATCGCTGAGCAGCGCTTCGCTGTTGTATTTGCTTACCGGAATGCCGTGACCGATATACTCCTCAATCGCAGGCAGGTTAAGCGCATACTCTTCGCACGCGAGGCTGATAGAGTGCCCGCTGGCACCGGCACGGCCGGTACGACCAATACGGTGAACATAATCTTCGCGATCGTCCGGCAGGTCATAGTTAAAGACGTGCGTCACGGCCGGAATATGCAGACCGCGCGCTGCCACATCTGTTGCCACCAGAATATCCACGTCGCCTTTGGTAAAATCATCCAGAATGCGCAGGCGCTTTTTCTGCGGGACATCGCCGGTCAGCAGACCCACGCGATGACCATCGGCGGCCAGATGGCCCCAGATATCTTCACAGCGGTACTTGGTGTTAGCAAAGATGATGGCGCGATCTGGCCACTCTTCTTCAATCAGCGTCTGCAGCAGACGCATTTTCTCTTCATTAGATGGATAGAAGAGCTCTTCTTTAATGCGGTGGCCGGTTTTCTGTTCCGGTTCCACTTCGACATATTCCGCGTTATTCATATGCTCAAACGCCAGTTCCCGGACGCGATAAGAGAGCGTCGCGGAAAACAGCATGCTCAGACGCTGCGTGGCAGGTGGCATGCGGCGGAATAGCCAGCGAATATCTTTAATAAAGCCGAGATCGAACATGCGATCGGCTTCATCCAGCACCACAACCTGAATGGCACCCAGGTTCACATGATTCTGCTTGGCGTAATCAATCAGACGTCCGGTAGTGCCTACCAGGATGTCGACACCGTCAGCGAGCACTTTAAGCTGTTTGTCATAGCCATCGCCGCCGTAAGCCAGCCCCATTTTCAGGCCGGTGACTTTGGCCAGCGGCTCCGCATCGGCGTGAATCTGTACGGCCAGCTCACGCGTAGGGGCCATGATCAGCGCACGCGGCTGATTAACCTGACGCCCTTCAGCAGCAGGGTGAGAAAGAAGATAATGAAACGTTGACGTCAGAAACGCCATCGTTTTGCCGGTACCGGTTTGCGCCTGACCCGCAACATCACGCCCTGAAAGCGCAAAAGGCAGTGCGAGCGCCTGAATAGGCGTGCAATGCTGAAAGCCTTTAGTATCAAGGGCTTCCACGACCTGAGGGTGCAGGGCGAAGTCGGAAAACTTCTGTTCGGTTAAGTGTGTTTTGCTCATAGTGTGGTAGAATATCAGCTTACTATCGCTTTACGAAAGCGTATCCGATGAAATAAAGTTAACCAACGTTGGTATATTTTACGCCAATTCGCCAGGCATAATCTTTGGAGTTAAACATGAGCAGCGATAAAATCGTTCACCTCACCGATGACAGTTTCGATACTGACGTGCTGAAAGCCGAGGGTGTTACCCTGGTTGACTTCTGGGCTGAATGGTGTGGTCCTTGCAAAATGATCGCCCCGATCCTTGATGAAGTTGCTGAAGAGTACGACGGTAAGCTTACCATCGCCAAGCTGAACATTGATGAGAACCCAGGTACCGCGCCAAAGTATGGCATCCGTGGTATTCCGACCCTGCTGCTGTTTAAAAACGGCGAAGTGGCGGCAACTAAAGTGGGTGCGCTGTCTAAAGGCCAGCTGAAAGAGTTCCTGAACGCCAATCTGGCGTAAGCGCAACGCGCTCTGTTCCGCAGTGGTGAATTTTTTCGCCACTGCTGGACGCCGCTGGTCAGGCGTGCTAATTTGACGATACTGCATTACGCACTTACCTTTGTAGTTTGCATCTAAAGATTTCTCTTGTCAGACCCCGCTCGAGTTGAACGTTTTTGTGGTTTGGCAATCTGACGGCTAGCATACCCGGCATCATCTTTCGACCGTCTCTCGCTTCCTATCGCCCTATCAGACGATACCCGCCGAGCAGCGTTGAAAAAGAGCCATTAACAGGCATGGAATTTTTGCCATACCATTCACGACAATCATTTCGAGAATTACCCCGAGTTTAAGAACCCATCACTATGAATCTTACCGAATTAAAGAATACGCCGGTTTCTGAGCTGATTACTCTCGGCGAAAATATGGGGCTGGAAAACCTGGCGCGTATGCGCAAACAGGACATTATTTTCGCCATCCTCAAACAACATGCGAAGAGCGGCGAAGACATCTTTGGTGATGGCGTGCTGGAGATATTGCAGGACGGATTTGGTTTCCTCCGTTCCGGAGACAGCTCCTACCTCGCCGGTCCTGATGATATCTATGTTTCTCCCAGCCAGATTCGTCGTTTTAACCTGCGTACTGGTGATACCATTTCCGGTAAAATCCGTCCGCCAAAAGAGGGCGAGCGCTATTTTGCCCTGCTGAAAGTTAACGAAGTTAACTACGATAAGCCGGAAAACGCCCGCAGTAAGATTCTGTTCGAAAACCTCACGCCGCTGCACGCTAACAGTCGTCTGCGTATGGAGCGGGGTAATGGCTCAACTGAAGATTTAACCGCTCGCGTACTGGATCTGGCGTCGCCAATTGGTCGCGGCCAGCGTGGTCTGATTGTGGCACCGCCTAAAGCGGGTAAAACCATGCTGCTGCAGAATATTGCGCAGAGCATTGCTTACAATCATCCGGATTGCGTGCTGATGGTCCTGCTGATCGACGAGCGTCCGGAAGAAGTAACCGAGATGCAGCGTCTGGTTAAAGGCGAAGTTATCGCCTCTACCTTTGATGAGCCAGCATCACGTCACGTGCAGGTTGCCGAGATGGTGATTGAAAAGGCCAAGCGCCTGGTTGAGCATAAGAAAGATGTTATCATCCTGCTCGACTCCATTACCCGTCTGGCGCGTGCCTACAACACCGTGGTACCTGCCTCAGGTAAAGTACTGACCGGTGGTGTTGATGCCAACGCCCTGCATCGTCCGAAGCGTTTCTTCGGCGCAGCACGTAACGTGGAAGAGGGCGGTAGCCTGACGATCATCGCTACAGCGCTGGTTGATACCGGTTCGAAGATGGACGAAGTGATTTACGAAGAGTTTAAAGGTACAGGTAACATGGAACTGCACCTGTCACGTAAAATTGCGGAAAAACGCGTCTTCCCGGCCATTGACTACAACCGCTCCGGTACCCGTAAAGAAGAGCTGCTCACTTCTCAGGAAGAGCTGCAGAAGATGTGGATCCTGCGTAAAATTATTCATCCGATGGGTGAGATTGACGCGATGGAGTTCCTCATCAACAAGCTGGCAATGACCAAAACCAACGATGAATTCTTCGATATGATGAAGCGCTCATAAGCGGCTAAAAGCGAAGCAATTATATTGTTACGCAGGTAATAGATCGGCATTATTTCTGTTAAACGCCACGGCTTATCGTGGCGTTTTTTATTTGTGCGCATTAGGATTAGGCGAGTCAGAAAACGTTTAGAATGACGCAAGCAGAAAGGCGGCGATTTTTTCAGCAATTGCGCGCGCTGCGGCCTGGTCAGACAGGGATATACAGCAATAACCGGGGTTTTGGTTATTGTTGTCCACGATTTTAGCTGAGAGCGTTAATGTGAATTTACTCACTATGGGTGCAGAGCTGGGTTTAACTTTTCTCTTCTCTCTGGCATTCCTTTTTATGGCCCGCAAGGTCGCAAAAAAAATCGGGTTAGTTGATAAACCTAATGCAAGGAAAAAGCATCAGGGTGTTATTCCTCTCGTTGGCGGTATTTCCGTTTACGCCGGCGTTTGCTTCGCGTTCCTTATTACGCAGTCCTATATGCCGAATGGCCTGCTCTATCTGTTCTGTGCTGGCGTGCTGGTACTGGTAGGCGCGCTCGACGATCGCTTTGATATCAGCGTAAAGTTTCGTGCCTGTATGCAGGCGATTATCGCAGTCGTGATGATGTATGGCGCTAAGCTCTATTTGCTGAGTCTGGGTTTTATTGTGGGGCCGGTAGAGATTGTCGTGGGTCCCTTTGGCTATGTATTAACGCTGTTCGCCGTCTGGGCGGCAATTAATGCGTTTAACATGGTTGACGGTATTGATGGCTTGCTGGGCGGGCTCTCCTGTGTGACGTTCGGAGCAATGGGTATCATTCTCTATTTCGACGGCATGACCAGCCTGGCTATGTGGTGTTTCGCCATGATCGCCGCCACTATTCCCTATATCCTGCTGAACCTGGGTTTTCTGGGCAAACGCTATAAAGTATTTATGGGTGATGCCGGCAGCACCATGATCGGTTTCACCATTATCTGGATCCTGCTGGAAACCACTCAGGGCCTGAGTCATCCTATTACGCCGGTCACCGCGCTGTGGCTGATCGCCATTCCTTTAATGGATATGGTAGCCATCATGTATCGCCGGTTACGTAAGGGCATGAGTCCCTTCTCAGCCGACAGGCAACATATTCACCATCTCATCATGCGTGCCGGCTTCTCGTCACGGCAGGCTTTTTTGCTGATCACGCTGGCGGCGGCGCTGCTGGCAGGCATTGGGGTGCTGGGCGAATATCTGGCTTTCATACCTGAGTGGGTCATGCTGGTGCTCTTCCTGGTGGCATTTCTGCTCTACGGCTACTGTATTAAGCACGCGTGGCGTATGGCACGAATGATTCGCCGTCTCAAGCGCAGATGGAATCACGCGCATATCAATAAAACATGACCTGGATAAGCATCCGATAAGGACACCGCTGTTATGACCGCTGTTGTGGAGAATGAACTGGATATTCGCGGCCTGGGCTGCACGCTGTGGCGTGGTAAACGCTGGATAGCGGGCTGCGCTGTACTGTTTGCCCTGCTGGCCTGGCTGGCTTCAATGCTGATGAAACAGGCGTGGAGCACCACGGCGGTGACCGACAGGCCAACGGTGAACATGCTGGGCGACTACTATGTACAGCAGCAGTTTCTGAATAACCTTGATATCCACAGCACTACGCTGAGCCTGAATAATCCGGCACCTACCATAATGGATGAGGTGTATCAGGAGTTCACCATGCAGCTCGCGTCATGGGATACGCGTCGCGACTTCTGGCAGCAGACCGACTATTTTAAAAGTCGTAAAAGCGGTAATGCACACAATGATGCCGCCCTGCTGGATGACATGATCACCAATATCCAGTTTATGCCGGCAGATAGCGCGCACAACACGCTTGATACGGTCCGGCTGGTGGCAGAAACCGCAGGTGACGCTAACAATCTTTTACGGCAGTACATTGCCTACGCCAGTGAGCGTGCGGCCCGTCATCTGAATGAAGAACTGAAAGGCGCATGGCAGGCGCGAGACGTGCAGCTGCAGTCGCAGGTTGACCGGCAGCAGGCCGTGGCGCAGGCAGTATACGATCGCCAGCGTCAGCGCATTGAACAGGCGCTGAAGCTGGCCAGCCAGCAGGGTATTACCGATAACCGGGCGCCCGCTGCGGGTGAAAGTCTGCCAGAGAGCGACCGCTTTTTACTGGGGCAGCAGCGACTGCAGGCTCAGCTCGATATGCTGCAGGCCAGCGGCCCCGCCTACGATTTAAGCTATGATCAAAACAGGGCGATGCTGAGCACGCTACAGGCTGGCCCTCGTCTGGATAAACAGTTCCAGACTTACCGCTACCTGCGCACGCCGGAAGAGCCCGTTTCACGCGACAGCCCGCGCCGTCTGTTTATGATGGTGATGTGGGGAGCGATCGGTGCGCTGGTCGGCGCGGGTGTGGCGCTGGTGCGCCGGCCGCGTGCGTTATCAGCTATTCGCCAATAAGAGAATCAGCGTGAAAGTACTGACTGTATTTGGCACCCGTCCTGAAGCCATTAAAATGGCGCCGCTGGTGCAGGCACTGGCGCAGGATGCTGCGTTTGAATCCCGACTGTGCGTCACCGCACAGCACCGTGAAATGCTCGATCAGGTGCTGCATCTGTTTCAGCTGCAGCCCGATTACGATTTAAATATCATGCGTCCGGAGCAGGGACTGACCGAAATCACCTGCCGTATTCTGCAGGGCATGAAAACCGTTTTAGCCGATTTTAAACCTGACGTGGTGCTGGTGCATGGTGATACCACCACCACACTGGCTGCCAGCCTGGCGGCCTTTTACCAGCAGATCCCGGTAGGGCACGTTGAAGCGGGCCTGCGCACCGGTAACCTGATGTCACCCTGGCCGGAAGAGGCCAACCGCACGCTGACGGGACATCTGGCAAGCTATCATTTTACCCCCACTACGACATCGCGGCAGAACCTGCTGCGGGAAAATCTTCCTGATGCGCGTATTTTCGTCACCGGCAACACGGTGATCGATGCGCTGCTGTGGGTACGCGATCGCGTCCTGACCAATGCCGATCTCAATGCCCGCCTGGCGGCGCGCTATCCGTTTCTGGATCCGGACAGAAAGCTGATCCTGGTTACCGGTCACCGGCGAGAAAGTTTTGGTAAGGGTTTTGAGCGTATCTGCAGCGCGCTGGCGCAGATTGCGCGCCTGCATCCGCAGGCGCAGATTGTCTATCCGGTGCATCTCAATCCCAACGTCAGCGAGCCGGTTAACCGGATACTTAGCGGCATCGATAATATCATTCTGATCGAACCGCAGGAGTATCTGCCGTTTGTCTGGTTAATGAACCGTTCATGGCTGATCCTCACCGATTCCGGTGGGATTCAGGAAGAAGCGCCGTCGCTGGGGAAACCGGTGCTGGTGATGCGTGATACCACAGAGCGGCCGGAAGCGGTCGCGGCAGGGACGGTAAAACTGGTTGGCACGGATATCGATACCATTGTCGCTGAAGTCACCCTGCTGCTGCAGGATGAAGAGGCGTGGCAGAGTATGAGCCGGGCGCACAACCCTTATGGCGACGGCCACGCCTGTGCACGCATTCTGCAGGCGCTGAACAACAACAGAGTTTAATTATGTCTTTTAATACCATTTCCGTCATCGGACTGGGTTACATCGGGCTGCCAACGGCAGCCGTTTTCGCTTCAAGGGGAAAGCAGGTCGTGGGCGTGGATGTCAATCTGCGCGCCGTTGAAACCATTAACCGGGGTGAAATCCATATCGTGGAGCCCGATCTCGGTGAGGTCGTCCGGCAGGCGGTACAGCAGGGGCTGCTGCGCGCCACCACAACGGCAGAACCGGCAGAGGCGTTTCTGATCGCAGTGCCGACGCCCTTTATGAACGATCATCAGCCAGACCTGAGCTTTGTCCGTGCGGCAGCGCTGTCGCTGGCACCGGTACTGAAAACCGGCGATCTGGTTATTCTGGAGTCTACCTCACCGGTCGGCGCCACAGAGCAGATGGCAGAGTGGCTGGCAGAGGCGCGTCCCGATCTGCGTTTCCCTCAGCATGAGGGTGAAAGCGATATCTTTATCGCCTACTGTCCGGAGCGGGTGCTGCCTGGCAAAGTTATGACCGAACTGCTGGAGAACGATCGCGTGATTGGCGGCATGACGCCCGCCTGCTCAGCGCGGGCCAGCGAGCTGTACCGTATTTTTCTGCGCGGTGCCTGCGTTGAAACCAACGCGCGTACGGCGGAGATGTGCAAACTGACGGAAAACAGCTTTCGCGATGTCAATATCGCCTTTGCGAATGAGCTGTCACTGATTTGCGCCGATCAGAAGATCAACGTCTGGGAGCTGATAGCGCTGGCGAACCGTCATCCGCGCGTTAATATTTTGCAGCCTGGCCCCGGCGTGGGCGGGCACTGCATTGCCGTCGACCCGTGGTTTATTGTGGCGCAGAACCCGCAGCAGGCGCGGCTGATCCGCACCGCGCGTGAAGTGAATGATGCCAAGCCTGGCTGGGTACTGGAACAGGTAAAACAGGCGCTGGCAGAGTGTGTGACGCAGAGTGATAAGCGTGCCAGCGAGATCGCAATTGCCTGCTTCGGGCTGGCCTTTAAGCCCGATATCGACGATCTGCGTGAGAGTCCGGCGATGGCGGTAGCGCAGCGTATTGCGGCGTGGCACAGCGGAAAAACCTGGGTTGTCGAGCCGCACGTTACGACGATCCCTGACCGGCTGGCGCAGGACGCGTCGCTGGTGTCTGCAGAGCAGGCGCTGCAGCAGGCTGACATTCTGGTCATGCTGGTCGATCATGCCCGGTTCCGGGCGATTGACGCCGCGCAAATTGCCCAGCCGTGGATTGTCGATACCAAAGGAGTCTGGCGATGAAGCGCTTTCTGATCACCGGCGGCGCGGGATTTATTGGCTCAGCGCTGGTGCGCTTTCTGATTGAAAGCACGGAGCACCAGGTGGTAGTGGTAGATAAGCTGAGCTATGCCGGCAATCTGGCGTCGCTGGCTGACGTGCAGCACGATCCGCGTTTTACTTTTGAACAGGTTGATATCTGTCACCGGCCAGAACTTGACCGGGTACTGGCGCAGTATCAGCCCGACTGCGTGATGCATCTGGCAGCAGAAAGCCATGTCGATCGCTCGATTGATGGTCCGTTTGCCTTTATCGAAACCAATATTGTCGGCACGTATCATCTGCTGGAAGCGGTACGCCACTACTGGCAGGCGCTGGAGAGCACGCGCCAGGCTGATTTCCTGCTGCATCATATTTCTACGGACGAAGTGTTTGGCGATCTGCACGGCACGGACGACTTTTTTACCGAAACCACGCCTTACGCGCCGAGCAGCCCCTACTCCGCATCAAAAGCCAGCAGCGATCATCTGATGCGTGCCTGGATGCGAACCTATGGCCTCCCCGTGGTAGTGACCAACTGCTCCAATAATTATGGCCCGCGTCATTTTCCGGAGAAGCTGATCCCGCTGACCATCATCAATGCGCTGGCGGGCAAGGCGCTGCCGGTTTATGGCAACGGCAGCCAGATCCGCGACTGGCTCTATGTGGAAGATCATGCGCGCGCGCTCTATACCGTTGTCAGTCACGGCAAAGCAGGCGAGACCTATAATATTGGCGGTCATAATGAGCGACGTAATCTTGATGTGGTGCATGCCCTGTGCGATCTGCTCGATGAGCTTGCCCCCGGACAACGTCCCGCGGCGATCGGCAGCTATCGTGAGTTGATCACCTTTGTTACCGACCGTCCCGGACACGATCTGCGTTACGCCATCGATGCCGGTAAAATTGCCCGCGAACTGGGCTGGACACCACAGGAAACCTTTGAGAGCGGGATACGTAAAACGGTGGAGTGGTATCTGGCTAACCCGCAGTGGTGGCAGGCTATTCTCAACGGCAGCTATCGCGCTGAACGCCTCGGCTTAACCACATCGCGCTGAAGCATAGCCAGAAGGAGCAATGATGAAAGGTATTATTCTGGCGGGTGGTTCAGGAACGCGCCTGCATCCGATTACCCGCGCAATTTCCAAGCAGCTGCTGCCGGTGTATGACAAGCCGATGATTTATTATCCCCTTTCTGTCCTGATGCTGGCGGGCATCCGCGATGTGTTAATCATCACCACGCCTGACGATCGGGCGCACTTTGAGCGTCTGCTGGGCGATGGCAGTGAGTTTGGTATCCGGCTGTCATATGCGGAGCAGCCAAGCCCGGATGGACTGGCACAGGCTTTTATTATTGGTGAATCGTTTATTGGCGACGACCACTGCTGTCTGGTGCTGGGTGATAATCTCTACTTTGGACAGGGTTTCAGTCCGAAGCTGAAAAAGGTGGCTGCACGCACTGAAGGTGCAACGGTATTTGCCTATCAGGTAATGGATCCCGAGCGGTTTGGCGTGGTGGAGTTTGATGAAGCGTTTAATGCGCTTTCAATCGAAGAGAAGCCGGCGCAGCCAAAATCACGCTGGGCCGTCACCGGCCTCTATTTCTACGATCGTCGCGTGGTGGAGTTTGCAAAGCGCGTTCAGCCTTCGGCGCGCGGTGAGCTGGAAATTACGGCGATTAATCAGATGTACATGGAGGCAGGCGCACTCTCTGTTGAGCTGCTGGGCCGTGGGTTTGCCTGGCTGGATACCGGCACACACGACAGCCTGGTGGAAGCCAGCGTCTTCGTGCAGACGGTGGAAAAGCGGCAGGGTTTCAAGATAGCCTGTCTGGAAGAGATTGCCTGGCGCAACGGCTGGCTGAGCGATGCGCAGCTGCAGGCGGCAGGCGAGGCGTTAACCAAAACCGGCTACGGCCAGTATCTGCTGGATATCTTACATGCCCGTCCGCGTCAGTATTGATCCCCTTGAGTGGGAGAGCGCCTTTTTTCATCAGCCCACGGCGCGCCTGACGCTGCCGGGAGAGCTGACGCTGCCGCAGGCGCTGCAGCAGGCGACGGGCCTGCTGCAGATAAAAATTCCGGCAGAGCAGACCGCGGCGATTGATGCGGTTTGCCAGCACGGCTTTCAGCTGGTTGAGGGCGAAGCCGATCTGACGCTGGCGCTGACACAGACAGCGCGTCAGTCCGGCGTGCGAATTGCGCGTGAGGCGCAGATCCCGGCGCTGCGTGCCGCTGCCGCAGAGGCATTCAGCCAGAGCCGGTTTCGCGCCCCGTGGTTTGACGCGGCCGACAGCGGCCGGTTTTATGCGCAGTGGATTGAAAACGCGGTGCGCGGCACCTTTGATCACCAGTGTCTGATCGCCTGCGATGAGCAGGGAAGCCTGCAGGGCTTTGTCTCCATCCGTGAAGTGAACGGCGACGCACGTATCGGACTGCTGGCCGTGCTGCCGGACGCCCGATCGCAGGGAATCGGCCAGCGTCTGCTGCTGGCCGCCGCTGACTGGGGCCGGGTGCGTCAGCTGTCACAACTGCGCGTTGCCACGCAGCTCAGCAATCTTGCGGCGCTGCGCCTCTATTTACGCTGCGGTGCCCGGCTGGAAAGCACCGCCTACTGGTTCTACAGGAAAGCACCATGATCCCTTTTAACGCGCCCCCTGTGGTGGGCACTGAAACAGACTATATGCAGTCGGCAATGGCCAGCGGCAAACTGTGCGGTGACGGCGGCTTCACCCGTCGCTGCCAGCAGTGGATGGAGCAGCATTTTGGCAGTAAAAAAGTGCTGCTGACCCCCTCCTGCACTGCCTCGCTGGAGATGGCAGCGCTGCTGATCAACATTGCGCCTGGCGACGAAGTGATTATGCCGAGCTATACCTTTGTCTCTACTGCCAACGCGTTTGTGCTGCGCGGTGCCACTATTGTCTTTGTTGACGTGCGTCCGGATACGATGAACATCGACGAAACACAGATTGAGGCAGCGATCACGCCGAAAACGCGCGCTATCGTACCGGTGCACTATGCGGGCGTGGCGTGTGAAATGGACACCATTATGGCGCTGGCGGCAAAGCATCAGCTTTATGTGATTGAAGATGCCGCGCAGGGCGTGATGTCACAGTATAAAGGTCGTGCGCTCGGCACCATCGGACACATTGGCTGCTTTAGCTTTCATGAAACGAAAAACTACACCGCCGGAGGCGAGGGCGGCGCGACGCTGATAAATGATGCGGCGCTCACCGAGCGTGCTGAAATCATTCGGGAAAAAGGCACCAACCGGAGTCAGTTTTTCCGCGGTCAGGTGGATAAATATACCTGGCGGGATATCGGCTCAAGCTACCTGATGGCCGATTTGCAGGCGGCCTATCTCTGGGCGCAGCTGGAAGCGGCGCAGACCATTAATCAGCAGCGGCTGCGACTGTGGCAGCGCTACTACGACGCGCTACAGCCGCTGGCTGCTCAGGGACGGATTGCGCTGCCGGCAGTGCCGGATAGCTGCTGTCATAACGCGCATATGTTCTATCTGAAACTGCGCGACAGTGACGATCGCGACGCGCTGATACGCTGGATGAAAGAAGCGGAGATCCTCACGGTGTTTCACTATATTCCGCTGCATACGTCGCCGGCCGGTGAGCGGTTTGGCCGCTTCCACGGTGAGGATCGTGTGACCACGCGCGACAGCGAGCGCCTGCTGCGCCTGCCGCTGTTCTATAACCTGTCAGATAACAATCAGCGTACCGTGATTAGCTCTCTGCTGAGCTACTTTGCCTGATGTCGCTGGCAAAAGCATCGGTCTGGACCGCGGCCTCCACGCTGGTCAAAATTGCGGCCGGTCTGCTGGTGGTAAAGCTGCTGGCGCTGAGTTTTGGTCCGGAAGGCGTCGGGCAGGCGGGTAACTTCCGGCAGCTGATCACCGTGCTCGGCGTCCTGGCCGGCGCGGGCATTTTCAATGGCGTCACCGCCAGCGTGGCGCAGCTGCAGCATGAGCCCGCGCAGCTGCGGGCGCTGACCGGCACAGCCTCTGCAATGGTGCTGGGCTTTTCAGTATTGCTGGCCGCGGGTCTGCTGCTGGGCGCTGCGCCGGTCAGCCGGTTACTGTTTGGACACGATCATTATCAGAGTGTGGTGCGCATCGTGGCTTTTCTGCAGTTTGGCATCGCCTGGGCGAACCTGGCCCTGGCGCTGCTGAAAGGCTTTCGCGATGCGCGCGGCAATGCGCTGGCGCTGATAACCGGCAGCCTGACAGGGGTGGCCGGTTACATTGTGTGCTGGCGGCTGGGCGGTTATCAGGGGGCGCTGGCGGGCCTGGCGCTGGTACCGGCGCTGCTGGTGGTGCCGGCGCTGATTATGCTGCGGCGCCACCGTGCGGTGCTGCCGCTGCGCTGGCTCAGACCGGCATGGCAGCCGGCACTGGCACGCAATCTGGCAAAATATACGCTGATGGCGCTGATGACCTCGGTCACGCTGCCGGTGGCGTGGGTGATGATGCGTAATCTGCTGGCGGAACAGCAGGGCTGGGCTCAGGTAGGATTATGGCAGGGCGTCACCACGATTTCTGACGCCTATCTGCAGTTTATTACCGCCACCTTCAGCGTCTGGCTGCTGCCAACGCTGGCACGCCTTGAGCACAAGCCGCAAATTGCGCAGGAGATTGGACGCGCGCTGCGTTTTGTATTGCCGGCGGTGGCGGCAGCCAGTTTCTGCGTCTGGCTGCTGCGCGACATGGCGATCTGGCTACTGTTTTCCCCGCAGTTTAGCGGCATGCGCGATCTTTTTATCTGGCAGTTATGTGGCGATATCTTTAAAGTCGGCGCCTATGTTTTCGGATATCTGGTGATCGCCAAAGCGTCACTGCGCTTCTATATTCTCACCGAAATTAGCCAGTTCGCTCTGCTGACGCTGTTTTCGCGCTGGCTGATCCCGCTTCACGGCGCGGCTGGTGCAGCGCAGGCGTATATGGCGACCTATATACTCTATTTTGCCCTTTGCTGTGGCGCTTTCCTGATTTATTGCCGGACAAAATGACGTTATTTCATGTGCTGGGATCTGATATCCCGCATCACAATCAGACGGTGCTGCGTTTCTTTAATGACGTGATCAGCACTGAATTGCCTGCCGCCGCGCCGCGCCACTTTATGGTGGTTGCTGCGCCTGGCTCGCTGCCCGCCTGTAGCCAGTTGCAGATCGAAACCTTCACCAGTAAAGCCGCGCTGGCACAGGCGGTGATAGCACGCGCAGCCGATCGCTCCCGGCGTTTTTTCTTCCACGGACAGTTTAACCCGCGTCTCTGGCTGGCGCTGCTCAGCGGAAAGATCCGCCGCCATCAGGCGTTCTGGCACGTCTGGGGGGCTGATCTGTATGAAGAGGGAGCCGGGCTGAAATATCGCCTGTTCTATCTGCTGCGACGCATGGCGCAGGGGCGAGTGGCGCAGGTGTTTGCCACCCGTGGCGATCTCTGTTTTTATCAGCAGCGGCATCCGCAGGTGCCGGCATCGCTGCTCTATTTTCCGACGCGCATGCCTGATATTGCGCTGCCTGCAGCCGCGACATCGGACGGTACACTGACGATTCTGCTGGGCAACTCCGGTGACCGCAGCAACCGGCATATTGAAGGTCTGCAGGCGATACGCCGGCAGTTCGGCGAGGAGGTCAGCGTACTGGTTCCGCTTGGTTATCCGACAAACAATTATGCCTATATTGATGAGATCGATGCGGCGGCACAGCGTCTGTTTCCGGCCGGACAGGTTACGCTGATTCGCGACAGGCTCGATTTCCCGGCCTACCTGCAGTTGCTCAGACGCTGTCAGCTTGGCTATTTTATGTTTGAGCGGCAGCAGGGGATTGGCACACTCTGTTTGCTGATTCAGGCTAACATTCCCTTTGTGCTGAACCGTAAGAATCCATTCTGGCGCGATCTCAGCGAGCAGGGCATTCCGGTGCTGTTCAGCTGCGACGAACTGGATGCCGGCCGCATCGGAGAAGCACAGCGCCAGCTGACGGCATGTGATAAACCAGGCATCGCCTTTTTTGCGCCGGGCTATCTTGCCGGCTGGCGCCATGCGCTCAGCCTGAGTGAAGGACGTGCATCATGAGCCTGCTGCAGTTTAGTGGTCTGCTGGTGGTTTATCTCTGCTCGCTGGGCTTTATCCTGACGCTGACCTGGCGTGAGTTCAGGCGCGTACGCTTTAACTTTCATCTCTTTTTTACGCTGCTGTTTCTGCTGACCTTCTACTTTGGTTTCCCTCTGACCAGCATGCTGGTATTTCGCTTTGATGTGGCCGTGGTGCCGGCAACGTTTCTGCTGCAGGCGCTGCTGGCAGCAACCAGCTTCTACGCTATTTACTATGTGAGTTATAAAGTGCGGCTGCGACCAGCCAGCGCCGCGCCGCGCAAGCCGTGGCTGGTGATGGATCGGGTCGAGACCCATCTCACCTGCCTGCTGCTGGCGCTGGTCGCTATTGGCACGGTGACCGTGTTTTTCATGCACAACGGGCTGCTGCTGTTCCGGCTCTCCGCCTATAACCAGATTTTCTCGAGTGAGGTTTCTGGCGTGGCGCTAAAACGCTTCTTCTACTTCTTTATCCCGGCGATGCTGATTCGCTATTTTCTGCATCCGACACAGCGGCAGTGGCTGCTGTTTCTGCTGGTAACAGTGGCCTTTGGCTTGCTGACCTATGCGCTGGTGGGCGGCACGCGTGCAAATATCATCATCGCCTTTGCGCTGTTTCTGTTTATTGGTATTACGCGTGGCTGGATCACGCTCTGGATGCTGGCAGGCGCAGGGGCGATGGCAATCTGCGGTATGTTCTGGCTGGCGCTGCGGCGCTACAACCTGGATGTGGCCGGGGCAGAAGCCTTTTACACGTTTCTTTACCTGACGCGTGATACGTTTTCGCCGTGGGAAAACCTGGCGCTGCTGCTGCAGAACTACGACAAGATTGATTTTCAGGGACTGGCTCCGCTCTGGCGCGACTTTTATGTCTTTATTCCGGGATGGCTGTGGCCCGATCGCCCTGCGGCAATACTGAACAGCGCTAACTATTTTACCTGGGAGGTTCTGAACAACCACTCCGGCCTGGCTATTTCGCCGACGCTGCTTGGTTCGCTGCTGATCATGGGCGGCGTACTGTTTATTCCGCTGGGAGCGGTGGCGGTGGGTCTCCTGATGAAAGGTTTTGATGCGCTTTATACGCAGGGACGCGATAGCGATAACCGCTATACCGGCGCGGTTCTGCAGAGTTTCTGCTTTGGTGCTGTCTTTAATATGATCGTTCTGGCTCGCGAGGGGCTGGACGCATTCGGCTCGCGCGTGGTGTTTTTCTGCATCATTTTTGCCGCCTGTACAGGCCTGGCAAAGCTGCTCTGCTGGCTGCTGGCGCGTGCAGGGCTTATTCGCCCGCGTCATATTCAGTCGCTGCGCGGTTCCTCCTGATCACGGTGCAAAACGGAAGATGAAAACCATGACTACCCCTGAGCCGCACTACGTTATACGCGGCGTTGAGCTGCATGCTTTTAATGATATGGAGAGCTTTGTCAGCTTTCTGCTGCCTGACAATACGCCCCGCCGCGGTACGCTGATTGCGATCAATGCTGAAAAGATGCTGACGCTGGAAGAGGATGCGCAGCTGCGCGCGCTGATTGGCGAAGCAGAATTCAAATATCCGGATGGCATCAGCATTGTCCGCTCGCTGCGCAAAAAGTATCCGCAACTGCAGGTCAGCCGCATTGCCGGTGCCGATCTGTGGGAGGCGCTGATGGAGCGCGCCGGACGCGCCGGGATCCCGGTGTTTTTAATTGGCGGCCGCGAGCAGGTGCTGCAGGAGACCTGTGACAAACTGCAGCGTCAGTGGAACGTGAACATTGTCGGTAGCCAGAACGGCTACTTCGCCCCGGCTGAACGCGAGGCGCTGTTTGCGCGTATCGCCGCAAGCGGTGCCAAAATAGTTACCGTAGCGCAGGGATCGCCACGCCAGGAACTTCTGATGCGCGACTGCCGTCAGCACTGGCCTGATGCGCTCTATATGGGGGTAGGCGGCACGTATGATGTTTTCACCGGCAACGTTACCCGTGCGCCGCGTCTCTGGCAGCGTCTGGGGCTGGAGTGGCTCTATCGACTGATCCGTCAGCCTTCGCGCTGGCGCCGGCAACTCAAGCTGCTGAAATATTTGCGCTACCACTGGCGCGGCGATCTCTGAGGCTGCTGATTAATCCAGCAATTTTTTAGCGTATAAGCGTGAAATTGCGCTATTTATCGACGGAATGCACAAACCATAACCAAACGCGTTTTTTTCTTTAAAAAGCACTGGACAGGGTGAAGCCAAATACGTAGTATGCCCATCCGCAACGGCGCTACGCGCCCGTAGCTCAGCTGGATAGAGCGCTGCCCTCCGGAGGCAGAGGTCTCAGGTTCGAATCCTGTCGGGCGCGCCATTTTCTTTTGGGCGCAAGAGCTTCGGTGGTTGGTTTTAACCGCGTTATGCAGTGAATAGTAAGCGTAACAGCTTACGCACCAGAATTATGGTGGCTATAGCTCAGTTGGTAGAGCCCTGGATTGTGATTCCAGTTGTCGTGGGTTCGAGTCCCATTAGCCACCCCAGATTTTGCTGGGACATGCGAAGGTGGCGGAATTGGTAGACGCGCTAGCTTCAGGTGTTAGTGTTCTTACGGACGTGAGGGTTCAAGTCCCTCTCTTCGCACCAGGCAGAATTTTAGTAACAGAAGTAAAGAAGTAAAAAATCGGCGAGTAGCGCAGCTTGGTAGCGCAACTGGTTTGGGACCAGTGGGTCGGAGGTTCGAATCCTCTCTCGCCGACCATATTCGAAAAGCCTGCTTGAAAAAGCAGGCTTTTTTCGTTTGCGTGTCATCCGCGGCCAGGGTCGCATAAATGCGACCCTTACAAAACCGTAGGGGCGCCATTCATGGCGCCCTGGTTAAAAGCGGATGCGATACGTAATGACGTAAACCCGCAATACGATCCGCGGCCAGGGTCGCATGAATGCGACCCCCACAAAAAACCCGCGATATGATTTGCAGGCAGGGTCGCATAAATGTGACCCCTACAATTTTGTAGGGGCGCCATTCATGGCGCCCTGGTTCAAGACGGGTACGATACGTAATGACGTAACACGCGATACGATCCGCGGGCAGGGTCGCATAAATGCGACCCTGCGGTTTTTGTCGTATTTTTGCGACAAATAACGCTTTGATAAAATTAAATTTATTCCGTAAGAGATCGGTTTGTCGTTGTTTTGCGACGAAAATGACCGCAATGGCATACTGCCTGCGGCATCTCGCTTTTCAGATAAGAGGACAGCAGCGTTAACTTCCTGAATCTGAGAAGCTTTTTAAGAAAAATGCCAATCTGGCACATCTTGTGCAATACTTCCTGTCGTAGATGCTCATTCCACCTCTTATGTCCGCGTATGCGACATAAACCTGGGAATGATGCAGAGCCCCTTACGGTATCCGTTGTCCAGCCTGGCAGTAACGCTCTGCGCTACTGTAGTTAGACGGACATTACGTTGAGTCGGATACCATCAGTTGTCTTACGACCTGATCTTACACCTGCTTCTGGCAGGTGTTTTTTTATCTGTTTCTGGCGCAGCGGGCAGGGCTCAGGCAAAAAAAAGCCGGGACAAGCCCGGCAGACAAACAACAAGCATAAATCAGGTGGCCGGATTATTCTTCAGCGTCAGCAGCAGGCCCTCGCGGCGCATGCTGGCCGCATCCTCCGGACGCTGCAGACGATCATAGACATCCGCCAGCCAGGCATAATCAAACGCATCAGGACGTTGTGCCAGCGCCTGCTCAAACGCATCAGCGGCCTGTTGCCACTCACCGTGGCGCATCAGCAACTGCCCGAGCGTACTGTGCAGCAGCGGCGTGGCGCCATGCTGTTTGATCTGCTGACGCAGCGCTTTCTCCAGCGCATCAGGATTGCCGCTTTTGATGCGCGGCATCAGCAGCACCAGCCGATCGTCATACTGCTTTTTCAGACCATCCAGCACAATATCCTGAGCCGTATCGGGATCGTTGCACTCGATCAGATGCTCACTCATGGCAACCTGCAGCGCAGTCTCCTGACGCGTCTTGCGGCTCTGGCTCTGCCACCAGCGCTTCAGGCCCTCGCTACCCTGATCGGCCATCGCCTGGTTCATCAGTCCCAGCCACGCCTGCTGCTGCAGGGCATGACGCTGCGCATCATCGTTAACTTTGGCCTTTTGCATCGCCGGCAGAATATCCAGCAGGGCACCCCAGGCACCGGTACGAATATAGGCCTGCTCCGCCAGACGCAGCACTTCCGGATGACGCGGCGCAACTTCCAGCAGACGGTCGATACCGTGACGCGCCGCATGATCTTCATTGCGCGCCAGCTGCAGCCGGACCCGGGTGATCTCTACCGGGATAGTCTTGTTATCTGCCAGTTCGGAGGCGCGCTCCAGATGCTGATTAGCACGGCTTTCATCGCCGCGCTGCTGTGCCGCTTCGGCCGCAAGCAGATAGTTTGCTACCGGCTGATCGGCGTGATCGGCATTTTTCGCCAGCAGCTTCTCTGCCTGCTGATAGTCACCTTCAGCCAGCTTCATCAGCGCATGCTGCGTATGACGCTGTGCGCTGCGACGTTTACGGCCGGTGAACCAGCCGCGCGTGCGGACGCCGGTGCGGAACAGACGGCGCAGGATCCACTCTGCCAGCAGAATCACCAGCAGGCTCAGGATCAGGATAATCCCCAGCCCCGTCACGCTGGTCTCAATATTCCAGTTATCAGTCTGGATCAGCACATAACCCTGATGCCCGGCTACCATCGGGCCCAGCACGACGCCGGCCAGCAACAGCAGGAAAAGTACCAGTACTTTTAGCATGGTCAGCCTCCCTGTTGTTCAGCCGCAACCGATGGCTGCGCCAGCAGATTGCGCACGCGCGTTTGCATCAGTTTTTCCAGCAGCGGCTGACTCTCCAGCGAATCCGGCACGTCCATAGAGATGGTCTGCTGGCTCAGCTCATCCAGCTGTGCAAGAAACGCCCGGGTCGCTGCATCGTTGGTGTCATACCAGGCGCGTACCCAGCTTGATACCGCATCCAGCGACTGTTTATAGATCTCTTCCTGGTGACGCGGTACTGCCTGCGCGGCGATCAGCAGACGCGAGCGAATATTCTCACGCAGATAGACGTCCTGGTTAGGGGCCAGAAGCGGCTGAGCAGTATTATCGCGGCGGCGGATAGTAATGAAATCATCCATAAAGTTATGCCAGCTCTTCACCAGGTTCTGCCGCCATTCACGCAACGAGCCGGAGAGTTCACCGCCATCGCTGTCCATGGGCGCATCGTCGTTGTCATCGTCCGCCAGGCGCAGATTGTCTACACCGTTAGAGAGCTGATTCAGTTTCAGAATAATGCCGTCGTAGTCGACCTGGCTGACGGTTGAAAGCGAGCTGATATCCTGCGTCAGCGCCCGGCGGACAGTGGTCATACTGGGATCGTTCATCTCGGCCAGGCTGGTATCAGCGCTTTTCAGCAGAGCAGCGGCCGTGGTGACATCCTGATCGCTCCAGAGCTTGCGACCCGCCAGTTTCACGAGATAGTCGGCTTGCGCCAGCAGCCAGGTGCGGGTGTCGTTACCTGAGATAGTGGCGACTTTTTCACGCAGCGTCTCCAGCTCTTTTGCGCTGTTATCCTGCTTGGTGCGCGCTTCCTGCAGGGCGGTGCCGGCGTCAGTCAGCTGCTGCGTCAGCTGGCGCTTGTCGCTGCCAAGCTGCTGCTGCAGCGCGCTGAGCTGCTCACTGAGCTGCTGGTTAGTCTGAGCCTGTACATCGGCCTGGTGTTTCCCGTTCAGGTAAAGGCCTGCGCCAATCGCCAGCGCAATTACAATTGCCACCGCGCTTAATACCCGGCCATCGCGCTGTTTTTCGCGTGGCGGCTGGTTTTCTGGCGTCGGGGAAGTGTCCGCTGGGGTAGTTTCTTCAACCATGGCGGAGGAAGCTTTTTGTTCCGTCATTGTGGCTCATCCCATTGTTAAGTTCAGCGTAACGCACGCAGCAGCGCGTCGTTATCGGCACCATCGGCTACGTCTATCTCCTGCCAGCCCGCTTCAGCGGCCTGGGTAGCCAAACGTTCACTGACGACCACCAGTCGACAGTGCAGTAACCACTCCCGCCGGTCGATTGGCGGAAACAGTGCATGGAGTTGTTTTAACATTTCACCGCTGGTCACTACCAGCGTGGTAATCCCGCGGTCGCGCCAGCGCCGGCCCTCGATAGCGCCGTCATAGTGCTTCTCATTGCGCTGATAGCACTCACAGTATTGCACTTCTGCGCCACGTGCGATGAGAGTTTCAGCTAATAATTCCCGACCGGGACTGCCGCGCAGGATCAGCGCGCGCTTGCCGCTGACCTGCTGCAGACGCTGCAGGCGAACCAGCTCTTCGCTGGTCTCCCGCGCATGAGGATAGTCTACTTTGAGATTTGTGACGGTGTGCAGCGCCAGCGCAGTTGAGCGGCCAATCGCATAGTAATCAGCGACCGCGGGCCAGACTGTCTGGCTGTGCTGCAGCGCCGGTTGTGCAAAATGCACCACCTGCTGTGATAGCAGAAAAACCAAATCGCCCGGCCGCAGCGCCGTCAGCTGTTGCGATAACTGTGCTAAATCGCGACCCGGCGTAAATTCAATCAGCGGGAACGCCCACGCCAGCTTGCCCAGGCTGCGCAGGCGCGCAACCAGTTCGCTGGCAGCCGGTTCCGGACGGGTCACGAGAATAGTCATACCGGCGGCTGTCCCTGATAGACCTCATGCAGAATTTCACGGGCACCCTTATTCAGCAGCTCTTCAGCCAGTGAAATGCCCATCTGCTCCGCCTGCTCACGCGGACCGCGGCGCTCACCGGTAACCATCTGGCTGCCGTCGGGCGCGCCCACCAGACCACGCAGCCAGAGCTGGTCATCTTCCAGTACGGCAAAACTGCCGATCGGCACCTGACATCCGCCCTCAAGCCGGGTGTTCATGGCGCGTTCAGCACGCACGCATACTGCGGTCTCACTGTGATTCAGCGCTTCCAGCAGCGTAATTAACGCGCTGTCATCAAGCCGGCACTCAATGCCTACTGCGCCCTGTCCCACGGCGGGCAGCGACAGCTCTGCAGGCAGCGCCTGACGAATGCGATCTTCCAGTCCAAGGCGTTTCAGGCCGGCAGCGGCCAGAATGATGGCATCATATTCACCCGCATCCAGTTTGCCGAGGCGGGTGCCGACATTGCCCCGCAGCGAACGGATAACCAGGTCGGGCCGGCGAGCGCTCAGCTGACACTGGCGACGCAGGCTGGAGGTGCCTACCACCGCGCCCTGCGGCAGTTCATCGATCGCGTTATACCGATTAGAGACAAAGGCGTCGCGTGGATCTTCACGCTCGCAGATGGTCACCAGCCCCAGACCTTCCGGAAAGTTAACCGGCACATCTTTCATGGAATGCACCGCCAGATCGGCGCGATTCTCCAGCATGGCCTGTTCCAGCTCTTTAACGAACAAACCCTTGCCGCCCACTTTTGCCAGCGGGGTATCGAGAATAACATCGCCTTTGGTCACCATCGGCACCAGCTCTACCTGCAGGCCGGGATGAGCTGCCATCAGGCGTTGCTGAACATATTGTGCCTGCCAGAGTGCGAGAGGACTTTGACGGGTAGCAATTCTGAAAATTTTGTTTAACATACCGTTAACCATTTTGATCGTTCATCGATTATCCTATCATCGATAGGGGAATGCTGTCAGTTTCAACGGATTGAAAAGGCCGCACTATTCATCTGTGGCTCGCCACTCCTCATCAGGCGCGGCGCAAAAAAAGCGGGTTGCCCCGTGGCAGATGCTAAACTGTCAGGTAGCGCAACTTTCTTTACGGTCAATCCTTCTGGTGTTAGATTGATCACGTTTCCAGCAATGATTTGCCTGCACACCTTATTATTAAAATGGCAAACGCTGGAAGCAGGGTGCTTAACACTGGGACAATCAGGCGAAACGTCTTGTACCTCTACATTGAGACACTTAAACAGAGACTGGATGCAATTAACCAGCTGCGCGTTGACCGCGCGCTGGCTGCTATGGGGCCTGCCTTCCAGCATGTCTACAGTCTGCTGCCAACATTACTGCACTATCATCATCCTCTGATGCCGGGTTACGTTGAAGGTAACGTTCCACACGGCGTCTGCTTTTTCACGCCTGATGAACAGCAACAGCAGCTGTTGCATACCGTCACCGGTAAGCCTGCGGCAGAGCTGACGCCTGCGGCCGAGGGTGAACGGCCAATTACCGCTATCTACTCTATGGGCAGCACCTCATCAGTCGGACAGAACAGCGTGTCCGATCTGGATATCTGGGTATGCCACCACTCCTGGCTTGATAATGAAGAGCGTCTGGCCCTGCAGCGTAAGTGTACGCTGTTACAGAAATGGTGTGTGTCAATGGGTGTGGAAGTCAGCTTTTTCCTCATTGATGAAAACCGCTTTCGACATAATGAGAGCGGCAGCCTCGGGGGCGAAGATTGCGGATCGACCCAGCATATTCTGTTGCTTGATGAGTTCTATCGCACGGCGGTGCGCATGGCAGGCAAGCGCATTCTGTGGAATATGGTGCCGAATGAGGAAGAGCATCATTATGACGACTATGTCATGTCACTCTATTCCCAGGGCGTACTGACTCCTAACGAATGGCTCGATTTAGGCGGCCTCGGTACGCTGTCGGCAGAAGAGTATTTTGGCGCCAGCCTGTGGCAGCTCTATAAAAGTATCGACTCGCCCTATAAAGCTGTCCTGAAAACGCTGCTACTGGAGGCGTACAGCTGGGAGTATCCGAATACGCAGCTGCTGGCAATGGATATCAGACAGCGCCTGCATGAAGGCGAAATCGTCAGTTTCGGGCTGGATCCCTACTGCATGATGCTGGAGCGGGTTACGCGCTATCTGACCAGCGTGGAAGATCACGCCCGCCTGGACCTGGTGCGGCGCTGCTTCTATCTGAAAGTGTGCGAGAAGCTTTCCGGAGACGATCAGCACGCCCGCAACGGCTGGCGGCGCGAAATCCTGCTGCAGCTGGTAAAATCCTGGGGCTGGGACGAAGAGAAACTCGCCGTACTGGACAACCGTGCCGGGTGGAAGATCGAGCGCGTGCGCGAAGCGCATAATGAGCTGCTGGATGCGATGATGCAGAGCTATCGTAACCTGATCCGCTTTGCGCGCCGGAACAATTTAAGCGTCAGTGCCAGCCCGCAGGATATCGGCGTGCTGACGCGTAAACTGTATGCCGCTTTTGAAGCGCTGCCGGGTAAGGTCACGCTGGTCAACCCGCAAATATCCCCTGATTTGTCAGAAGAAAATCTGACCTTTATCCACGTGCCCGCCGGGCGTGCTAACCGGTCAGGCTGGTATCTCTATAACCAGTCGCCGGATATGAGTTCAATTATCAGCCATCAGCCGCTGGAATATAACCGTTATCTGAACAAGCTGGTGGCGTGGGCATGGTTCAACGGCTTACTGACGCAGAAAACGCGGCTGCATATTAAAGGGAATGAGCTGTGCGATCTGGCACGTCTGCAGGAGCTGGTCAGCGATGTCTCTGGCCACTTTCCGCTGCGCCTGCCGGCACCAACGCCAAAAGCACTTTACAGCCCGTGTGAAATTCGTCATCTGGCGATCATTGTCAATCTTGAGCACGATCCCACTGCCGCATTCCGCAATCAGGTCGTGCACTTTGATTTCCGCAAGCTGGACGTCTTCAGCTTTGGTCAGCAGCAGCAGTGCCTGATTGGCAGTGTCGATCTGCTCTACCGTAACTCGTGGAATGAAGTACGCACCCTGCATTTCAGCGGTGAACAGGCGATGATTGACGCGCTGAAAACCATTCTGGGTAAGATGCATCAGGATGCCGCCCCGCCCGATACGGTTGAGGTATTTTGCTACAGTCAGCATCTGCGTGGCCTGATCCGCACGCGGGTACAGCAGCTGGTGTCAGAGTGCATCGAGCTGCGCCTGTCGAGTACGCGGCAGGAGCCGGGTCGCTTCAAAGCGATTCGCGTCGCGGGACAAACCTGGGGGCTCTTCTTTGAGCGCATGAGCGTCTCGGTACAGAAGCTGGAGAACGCGGTAGAGTTTTACGGTGCGATTTCCAATAACAAGCTGCATGGATTATCAATCAAAGTGGAATCGAATCAGACCCCGCTGCCGCCGGTGGTAAACGGCTACGCCAGCGAAGGCATCATTCAGTTTTTCTTTGAAGACACCAGCGACGATCGCGGATTCAACATCTATATTCTCGACGAGAGCAATCGCGTGGAGATTTACCACCACTGTGAGGGCAGTAAAGAGGAGCTGGTGCGCGACGTCAGCCGCTTCTACTCTTCATCACACGATCGCTTTACCTACGGCTCAAGCTTTATCAATTTCAATCTGCCGCAGTTTTATCAAATCGTGAACACCGGCGACCGTTTTCAGGTGATCCCGTTCCGCAGCCAGACGCTGACGCAGCTCTGTGCGACCCCGCCGGACAACGATAACGGCGATTTTATGCCGCGTTATCAGGTGCACTGAGCGTCTCTTTTCTGACGGCCTGCGCGGCCACTCTGTCCGATATTTCCTGTTGCTTTTACACCATCAGCTGCGATGATAAGCAGCTGAGAATTGGACAATACGAGCAGAGAAAATGAGACGAGTCATAAGCCAGTTGGGCATGGCGCTGATGCTGGTCAGCCTGGCAGGCTGCGGCCTGAAAGGCCCGTTATACTTCCCGCCCGCGGACAAGCCGCAGCAGAACGACAAGCCGACAGAACAGCAGCAGGCCGCTCAGCAGGCGGATACCGGGGGCCTGGTCACCGGCAGCTCATCAGGCGTACAGTCAAACTAAATTCAATGAGTAATCCGGCGGAGCAGAAAATGCAGTTCTCGAAAATGCACGGTCTCGGCAATGACTTTATGGTCGTGGATGCCGTGACACAAAACGTCTTTTTTTCGCCGGAATTGATTCGCCGCCTGGCGGATCGGCATCTGGGGATCGGCTTTGATCAGCTGCTGATCGTAGAGCCACCCTACGATCCGGATCTCGACTTTCACTATCGCATATTTAACGCTGACGGCAGTGAAGTGGCACAGTGTGGCAACGGCGCGCGCTGTTTTGCCCGCTTTGTGCGCCTGAAAGGGCTGACCAATAAAAGTGACATTCGCGTCAGCACGCAAACCGGACGTATGGTATTGAGCGTGACCAGTGATGAACTGGTACGCGTCAATATGGGCGAGCCTGACTTTGATCCGCAGCGTGTGCCGCTGCGCGCGAATAAAGCGGAAAATCTCTATCTGCAGCGCGTCGCTGAGCAGACCGTGATGTTTGGTGCGGTCTCAATGGGCAATCCGCACTGCGTGATCCAGGTGGAGAGCGTGATAACTGCAGCCGTTGAGACGCTGGGACCGGCGCTGGAAAGCCACGAGCGTTTCCCGGAACGCGTTAACGTCGGCTTTATGGAAGTGGTCAGCCGCGAGCATGTGCGCCTGCGCGTGTATGAGCGCGGTGCTGGCGAAACGCAGGCGTGCGGCAGCGGCGCCTGTGCAGCAGTGGCCTGTGGTATTCAGCAGGGGCTGCTGGCAGAAAAAGTACGCGTCGATCTGCCGGGCGGGACGCTGCATATCGCCTGGAAGGGGGCCGGACAGCCGCTGTATATGACCGGACCCGCCACCCACGTTTATGACGGATTTATTCATTTATGAAATACCCGGAAGAGCAGACTGACAGCGCGGTACAGCCCGACGATCGCGCGGTCAGCGCTTATCTGCAGCAGAACCCCGACTTTTTTATCCGTAACGCCCGTCAGGTTGAACAGATGGCGGTGCCGCACGCGGTGCGCGGCAGCGTCTCGCTGGTAGAGTGGCACATGGCGCGCCAGCGCAACCACATCCGTCAGCTGGAAGAGGAGATCACGCTGCTGATGGAGCAGGCCAACGCCAACCATCAGCTGTTTGATCGCTTGCTGGCGCTGCAGGGGCATCTTGCCGCCGCTGACAGCCTGCAGGAGATGCTGAACCGCCTGCAGCGCTGGGCGCGCGAGCTGGGTCTGGCAGGCGCCAATGTGCGGCTGTTCAGCGATCAATGGCGTCTCGGCGCACCCTCCGATTTTATCCAGCTGGGTCTGGCACGACAGGCGTTTGAGCCGCTGCGTATTCAGCGCTTTGGTCAACAGCAGCACTATCTTGGCAGCCTGAACGGACCGGAGCTGCTGCTGCTGCTGCCGCAGGCGAAAGCGGTCGGCTCGGTTGCCATGTCGCTGCTGGGCGAGCGGGGTGAAGCGGGCATTGTGATCTTCAGCAGCCGCGATAATCAGCACTATCAGGCCGGTATGGGGACACTCTTACTGCAGCATCTGGCCCAGATGCTGCCGGCGCTGCTGGCGCGCTGGATCGAACGCGTATGAGCACGCTACTGCCCGCTGTCGATGCCTTTCTGCGCTATCTGCAGGTAGAACGTCAGCTCAGTCCGCTGACGCAGAAAAACTATCGTCGCCAGCTGCTGGCAATCGTCTCCCTGGCAGAGGGGATGCAGCTGACAGAGTGGTCGACGCTGGAGCCGGCGCAGGTACGCAGCCTGGCTGCGCGCAGCCGGCGCGATGGTCTGCAGGCGAGCAGTCTGGCGCTGCGTATGTCCGCTCTGCGCAGTTTTCTTGACTGGCAGGTCAGTCAGGGCATGCTGAGTGCAAATCCGGCGAAAGGTATCGCCACGCCGCGTAACGCCCGCCATCTGCCAAAAAATATGGACGTGGATGAAGTCACGCAGCTGCTGGAGATTGACCTTAATGACCCGCTGGCGGTGCGCGATCGCGCGATGCTTGAAACCATGTACGGCGGCGGCCTGCGACTCAGCGAGCTGGTAGGGATCAACTGCCGCGATCTCGATGCGGAGTCCGGTGAAGTTCAGGTGCTGGGTAAAGGCAGTAAAGAGCGGCGCGTGCCGGTTGGCGCAACGGCGGTGACCTGGCTGCAGCACTGGCTGGCGCTGCGCGACAGCTTTGCTCCGCAGGATGATGCGCTGTTTGTCTCTTCACGCGGCAGCCGGATTTCTGCGCGCAACGTGCAGAAGCGGTTTGCCGAATGGGGCATTAAACAGGGTGTGGCGAGCCATATTCATCCGCATAAGCTGCGCCACTCGTTTGCCACGCACCTGCTGGAGTCAAGCGGCGATCTGCGCGCGGTACAGGAGCTGCTGGGGCATGCCAACCTCTCGACCACACAAATTTATACCCATCTCGATTTCCAGCATCTGGCCTCGGTCTATGATGCCGCGCACCCGCGTGCCAAACGAGGAAAATCAGAATGAAGTTTTACCGCTCCCTGCATCCGGTAAAGGCGCTGACCTTCGATCTGGATGATACGCTGTATGACAACCGTCCGGTGATCCGGAAAACCGCGCAGGAAACGCACGCGGCGCTGCAGGCATTTCATCCGGCGCTGCGCGAATTCACACCTGCAGACTATCAGCAGCTGCGTGATGAGCTGCTGGCGCGCGAGCCCGATATTTATCACGACGTCTCAGAGTGGCGCCGCCGTTCGGTGGAACTGGCGTTGCTGAATGCTGGCCTGCCGGCTGCCGATGCTGCCACGGGCGCAGGAGAGGTCATGCGCACTTTTCATCACTGGCGCAGTCAGGTTGCGATGCCGGAAGAGACGCATCAGACGCTGCGCTGGCTCGGCGAGCGCGTGCCGCTGGTGGCGATCACCAACGGCAACGCCGATCCGGAAAAGCTCGGTATTCAGCACTACTTTCAGTTTACGCTGCGCGCCGGTCCGCACGGACGCGCGAAGCCGTGGCAGGATATGTATCATCTCGCAGCGGAGCGTCTTGCTATTGCGCCAGAGGCGATCCTGCACGTTGGTGATGACCTGACGACCGATGTGGCAGGCGCGCTGCGTGCCGGCCTGCAGGCGTGCTGGATCAACCTGAACAGCGGCAATCTGATGCAGATGGATGACGCCCGTCTGCTGCCGCACGTTGAAATTCATCGGTTGGCATCCCTGACCTCACTGCTATAATGGCTGTAAATTTATCCAGTCGTATCCTCCGGCGCACGGCTTTACGGGCTGTGCCGGTTCACTCTGGTGACTTACCTGCGTAAGCGCGCGACCATTCAGAGACCTGCAGCATCGCTGCAGGGCGAATGACTCAGGGTACGCAACTCTATTCTTTAAAAACGGTGCTTATGGACGTTTCTGATCTGCTCGACGGCTTGAATGACAAACAGCGTGAGGCGGTTGCCGCACCGCGCAGCAATCTGCTGGTGCTGGCCGGAGCAGGCAGCGGCAAAACCCGTGTGCTGGTGCACCGCATCGCCTGGCTGCTGTCGGTGGAGAACTGCTCACCTTACTCCATCATGGCGGTCACCTTCACCAATAAAGCCGCGGCCGAGATGCGTCATCGCATCGATCAGCTGATTGGCAGCGGGCAGGGCGGCATGTGGATTGGCACTTTCCATGGCCTGGCGCATCGCCTGCTGCGGGCGCATCATCTTGACGCCGGGCTGCCGCAGGATTTTCAGATCCTCGACAGCGAAGATCAGCTGCGGCTGCTGAAGCGCCTGATCAAGTCAATGAACCTGGATGATAAGCAGTGGCCGGCGCGCCAGGGCATGTGGTACATCAACGGCAAGAAAGATGAAGGTCTGCGGCCAAAACATATCGAAAGCTACAACAACCCGGTTGAGCAGACGTGGCTGCGTATTTACCAGGCTTACCAGGAAGCGTGCGATCGCGCCGGCCTGGTCGATTTTGCCGAGCTGCTGCTGCGGGCGCATGAGCTGTGGCTGCATAAGCCCCAGATCCTCAATCACTACCGCGAGCGCTTTAGCAATATTCTGGTTGATGAGTTTCAGGATACCAACAACATTCAGTATGCGTGGATCCGCATGCTGGCCGGCGACAGCAGCCGGGTAATTATTGTCGGCGATGACGATCAGTCCATCTACGGCTGGCGCGGTGCGCAGGTCGAAAATATCCAGCGCTTCCTGCAGGACTTTCCCGGGGCGGAAACTATCCGCCTGGAGCAGAACTACCGCTCCACCAACCATATCCTGAAATCTGCCAATGCCCTGATCGCCAACAACAGCGGGCGGCTTGGAAAAGAGCTCTGGACCGACGGCAGCGACGGCGAAAAGATTTCAATCTACTGCGCGTTTAACGAACTGGATGAAGCGCGCTTTGTGGTTAACCGCATTAAAACCTGGCATGAGAACGGCAATGCGCTGCAGGATTGCGCGATTCTCTATCGCAGTAACGCCCAGTCGCGCGTGCTGGAAGAGGCGCTGCTGCAGGCCAGCATGCCCTACCGTATTTATGGCGGTATGCGCTTCTTTGAACGTCAGGAGATCAAAGATGCGCTCGCCTATCTGCGCCTGATCGCCAACCGCAACGACGACGCCGCGTTTGAACGCGTGGTCAATACGCCGACGCGCGGCGTGGGCGACAGAACGCTGGATGTGGTACGGCAGACGGCGCGCGAAAAACAGCTGACGCTGTGGCAGGCCACGCGGGAACTGCTGCAGAACCGGGCCCTGGCGGGCCGGGCGGCGTCGGCACTGCAGCGCTTCTGCGAACTGGTTGATGCGCTGGCGCATGAAACCGCAGAGATGCCGCTGCATGTGCAGACCGATCGCGTGATCAAAGACTCCGGCCTGTGGCTGATGTATGAGCAGGAAAAAGGCGAAAAGGGCCAGGCGCGTATTGAGAACTTAGAGGAGCTGGTCACGGCCACCCGACAGTTCAGCTATCAGGATGAAGATGAAGATTTGATGCCGCTGCAGGCGTTTTTATCGCATGCGGCGCTGGAAGCGGGCGAAGGCCAGGCGGACAAATGGCAGGATGCCGTACAGCTGATGACGCTGCACTCGGCAAAAGGGCTGGAGTTTACGCAGGTCTTTATCGTTGGCATGGAAGAGGGCATGTTCCCGAGTCAGATGTCGCTGGATGAGGGCGGGCGTCTGGAGGAGGAGCGACGGCTGGCCTATGTTGGCGTCACCCGGGCAATGGTTAAACTGACGCTCACCTATGCCGAGACGCGGCGGCTTTACGGTAAGGAAGTGTATCATCGCCCGTCGCGCTTTATTGGCGAGCTGCCGGAAGAGTGCGTCGAGGAAGTACGCCTGCGCGCCAGCGTCAGTCGCCCGGTCAGCCATCAGCGCATGGGCACGCCCACCAGCAAAAGCGACAGCGGTTTTACGCTGGGTCAGCGGGTACGTCACGCGAAGTTTGGCGAGGGCACTATTGTTAATCTGGAAGGCAGCGGCGAACACAGCCGTCTGCAGGTCGCCTTTCAGGGGCAGGGCATTAAGTGGCTGGTCGCCGCCTATGCGCGACTGGAGGCGATGTAGCGCGGCTGCGCTACCTTGACGACTTTTTCGTCTCAGCGTAACATGCGCGCACTATTATCATGAGAGGACAATGCCTTGGACGCGCCCAGTCGATGCTGGCTCAACATCCTGTTTACCAGGAATATCTAAGGCTACCTCTTTACGCAGGTAGCCTGAAAGGTTATCCGCGACCTCCTTTGCTTATCCGTCGCATGAGTCAGCACTGATCACATCCTGAAGCGAAAGTTTCCGCGTTAAGGCTTTGCCGTGTCCGTTACGTTTCGGACGTGACGGGCACCGCCCTGTCCCATTTGGTCTGCAATGGGGAGTATTGCTATGCTGAGCGCATTTAAACTTGAGCGCGATCGCCTGACGCGTATCGAGCTGGAAGACAACAACGATAAACTCAACACGTCGGTATGGGTCGATCTCATCGAACCGGATGACAGCGAGCGCGAGCGCGTGCAGTCGGAGCTGGGACAGAGTCTGGCAACGCGTCCGGAACTGGAAGATATTGAAGCCTCGGCGCGCTTCTTTGAAGATGAAGATGGCCTGCATATCCACTCGTTCTTTTTCTTTGAGGATGCTGAAGATCACGCCGGTAACTCAACCGTGGCCTTTACCATCCGCGAAGATCGCCTCTATACGCTGCGCGAGCGCGAGCTGCCGGCGTTTCGCCTTTACCGTATGCGGGCACGTAATCAGCAGCTGACTGACGGCAACGCCTATGAGCTGCTGCTGGATCTGTTCGAAACGAAAATTGAGCAACTGGCGGATGAGATCGAAAACATCTATAGCGCGCTGGAGAAGTTAAGCCGCGTGATTATGGAAGGTCAGCAGGGTGAAGAGTATGACGAGGCGCTGTCGCGCCTCGCCGAGCTGGAGGATATCGGCTGGAAGGTTCGCCTCTGCCTGATGGATACCCAGCGCGCGCTGAACTTTCTGGTACGTAAGGCGCGCCTGCCGGGCAACCAGCTGGAACAGGCGCGTGAGATCCTGCGCGATATCGAATCGCTGCTGCCGCACAATGAGTCTCTGTTTCAAAAGGTCAACTTTCTGATGCAGGCGGCGATGGGCTTTATCAATATTGAGCAGAACCGCATCATTAAGATCTTCTCGGTGGTATCGGTGGTATTCCTGCCGCCAACGCTGGTGGCTTCCAGCTATGGTATGAACTTTGAGTTTATGCCTGAGCTAAAATGGAGCTTCGGTTATCCCGGGGCCATCTGCCTGATGATGCTGGCGGGCCTGGCACCTTATCTCTATTTCAAACGCAAAAACTGGCTGTGATCGCGGGGCGCATACAGGCGCCCTCTACGTTCTGTAGGGGCGCCATTCATGGCGCCCTGGTTGAATACCGCATCCGTCTGCTGCCAGGGGCGCATAAATGCGCCCCCTACGTTCTGTAGGGGCGCCATTCATGGCGCCCTGGCCAAATACCGCACCCGTCTGCTGATTAACTCCGATTTGCGCTGGCTCCGGGGGCGCAACCTGCGTAACCTGTGGACCTCTTATCTTTGTCTGATTCTGGTCATGTCACACTACTCTCTGCGCTTACAATGGATGCTGCTGCTGATTGCGTCTCTGACGCTGGGCGTTGCTCTTCAGCTGTTTCACCTGCCTGCTGCGCTGCTGCTGGGCCCGATGATCACCGGAACCGTAATGGGGCTGTGCGGCGCAACGCTGCGTATCGATAAACGGCTGTTTATTCTGGCGCAGGCGGTGCTGGGCTGCATGATCGCTCAGAGCCTGTCGCCCGCCATTCTGACTCCCTTATTGAATGACTGGCCGGTGGTGCTGGCGGTACTGATCCTCACGCTGGCCGCCAGCGGCCTCTCCGGCTTTCTGCTGGTGCGCTTCAGTAATCTGCCGGGGCCTACCGGTGCCTGGGGATCGTCGCCCGGCGGCGCTTCGGCGATGGTGGCGATGGCGGGAGATTTCGGGGCTGACGTGCGTCTGGTCGCGTTTATGCAGTATCTGCGCGTGCTGTTCGTCGCCACGGCGGCGGCGGTGGTCGCGCGCATCGGTCTGGATACCAGCGGCGGCGCGGCAGAGCCGATCTGGTTTCCGGCGCTGAATCGCGGTTTTTTGCTGACGCTGGGAGTAATGGCGGCCGGGGCCTGGCTGGGGCAGCGTCTGCGGATCCCCTCCGGTGCGCTGCTGCTGCCAGCGCTGACTGGAGCCATGCTGCAGGGAAGCCAGATCGCAACCTTGCAGGTGCCCGAGTGGCTGCTGGCGCTGGCCTATGCGCTGATTGGCTGGAGCGTCGGGCTGCGCTTTACGCGCCCGATTTTCCTGCTGGCGCTGCGAACGCTGCCGCAGATGCTCGCCTCAATCCTCGGACTGATGGTGCTGTGTGCGGCGCTGGCATGGATGCTGACGCGGGTATTGCATATCGACCTGATGACTGCCTATCTGGCTACCAGCCCGGGCGGGCTGGATACCGTTGCCATCATTGCAGCCGGCAGCCGGGTCGATATGACTTTTGTGATGGCGCTGCAGACGCTGCGTCTGTTTACCATTCTGCTCACTGGCCCGGCACTGGCGCGCTTTATCTCACGCTTTGCGCATCCGCGTGCGGGCTGAGTAGAGTACGGCGTCAAAAATAAACAGGGCCAGCGCCAGCCAGATAAAGCCAAAGGTGACCAGCTTATCGGGAGTCAGGCGCTCGCCATAAAACAGTACCGCCAGCAGAAACATCAGCGTCGGGCCAAGATACTGGAAAAACCCCACGGTTGAGAGACGCAGGCGCGTGCAGGCGGCGGCAAACAGCATCAGCGGAATAGTGGTCAGCACCCCGGCGGCCACCAGCATCAGATTAAGGCTGAGGGGATTGGCGCTGAGATGACTGGTCGCACTGTCGGCAACACCGAAAAGATAGATCGCTGCCAGCGGGAACAGCCACAGCGTCTCGATCAGCATGCCGCTCTGTGCATCTACCTGAATCTTTTTTCGCACCAGGCCATACAGCGCAAAGCTCAGCCCCAGCCCCAGCGCAATCACCGGCAGTGAGCCAAACTGCCATAGCTGCACCAGCACACCTGCTGCGGCCAGCGCGACTGCCAGCCACTGCAGACGGCGAAAGCGTTCACGCAGGAACAGCATGCCGAATACCACATTAATCAGCGGGTTGATAAAGTAGCCGAGGCTCGCCTCCAGCATATGCTGATTATTGACTGCCCAGATAAACAGCAGCCAGTTGCCGCCGATGGTAATGGCGGTCAGCGCCAGCAGCAGAACTTTTTTTGGCTGGGCGGCCACGCGGCGCACCTGTTTCCAGCTGCGGCTTAGCGTAATCAGTATCAGCATAAACAGCACTGACCAGATCACCCGGTGGGTCATGATCTCGGCGGGCGGCACCTCTCTGACCAGTTTGAAGTAGGCCGGAGCGATGCCCCAGATAAAGTAAGCGCCCAGCGCATAAAAAATGCCCTGTCGCGTTTGCTGACTGTCCATTGTGTTGTCCATAAGGCGGCGCACCGGTTGCGCTGATTAACCAATCAGGTAAGTGGCGGTGGCCGTAGCGATATAATCGTGCTGCTGATTATGCAGTTCAACGCGCGCCACGGCGACTTTATTACCGGCACGCAGCAGATGACCGGTAGCGACAAAGCGTTCGCCGCGACCCGGACGCAGATAATCAACCCGCAGATCGATAGTGCCCATTCGCGCCAGACGCTGGCGCAGATCTTCTTCGCTGATGCTCTCCTGCCGCGTCAGCGCATGGCTGACGCAGACCAGACCGGCGGTAACATCCAGCACTGAAGCAATCACGCCGCCATGCAGGATCTGCTGCGCGGCATTGCCCACCAGCATGGTTTTATTGGCAAATGCGAGCCGGGTAGTATCAGCATCAAGGTGTTCCAGCTCCAGGCCCAGCGCCTGATTAAACGGCATATGATAAACAAAAATTTCACCAATCAGCTGGCGCGCGTCCTGCTGAGTCAGCATCGGAGATGACATAGTTACGGCCTTAAGATGTTAAGAAGTTGTGTATATTATGCTGCTCCCGCGCCGCTTTCCAGTTTCAGAAATCGGCACTGATCAACGTCCCGCTTTGCGTGTAGAATGGCCTGCTTTTTGTACCACCGCCCTGAAAACCTTCCCACGCAGCGCACTGGAGAACACTATGCGTAAGCAATACGTCATGCTGGCCGCGGCATTAACCGTTCCTGCACTGGCGCAGGCAGATGAAGCCACGATTAAAAATATTCACGACGCACCTGCGGTGAAGGGGAGCGTGATCGCAAATCTGCTGGAAAAGCACGATAACCCCTTTGTGCTTTACCCCTATGAAAACAACTACCTGCTTTACACCTACACCAGCGACATGAATAAAGAGGCGATTTCCTCTTACAACTGGGCAGACAAAGCGAAAAAAGATGAAGTAAAATTCCAGCTCAGCCTGGCGTTTCCGCTGTGGCGCGGCATTTTAGGTGAGAACTCCGTGCTGGCCGCCTCGTATACTCAGCGTTCATGGTGGCAGCTGTCGAATCGTGGCGCATCGTCACCTTTCCGCGAAACAAACTATGAGCCGCAGCTGTTTCTTGGCTGGGCAACGGATTATTCGCTGGCAGGCTGGACGCTGCGTGATGTGGAGCTGGGCGTTAATCATCAGTCTAATGGTCGCAGCGATCCCACTTCCCGCAGCTGGAACCGCCTTTACGCCCGTCTGATGGCAGAAAACGGCAACTTCCTTGCGGAGATCAAACCCTGGTATCGTCTGCCGGAAAGCGCCGGCGAAGATGATAACCCGGACATTACCAAATACATGGGTTATTACCGCGCGAAACTCGGCTATATGATGGGCGACAGCATATTTAGCGTGGAAGGCAACTATAACTGGAACAGCGGCTACGGCGGCGCGACCTTCGCCTGGAGCTATCCTCTCACTGAACATGTCCGCTTTTATACGCAGCTTTTCAGCGGCTATGGTGAATCGCTTATCGACTATAACCACCGTCAGACCCGTTTAGGCGTGGGCGTAACGCTTAACGATCTGTTCTAATCAGTAAAACAGGATTACCGTGGCAATTTCGGCAGTGCACAATCAGGAAACGCTGGCGCAACAGGTGTTACATGACACCTTCGGCTATCAGCAGTTTCGTCCGGGTCAGCAATCCATTATCGAGTCAGCGCTCTCAGGACGTGACTGTCTGGTCGTGATGCCGACCGGCGGCGGTAAATCGATCTGCTACCAGATCCCGGCGCTGGTTCAGGAGGGACTGACGCTGGTGGTCTCCCCGCTGATTTCACTGATGAAAGATCAGGTTGACCAGCTGCTGGCCAACGGCGTGGCGGCGGCGTGTCTCAACTCAACGCAGACGCGCGAACAGCAGCAGCAGGTTTTTGCCGATTGCCGCACCGGTAAGCTGAAACTGCTGTACATCGCCCCGGAGCGGCTGATGATGGACAACTTCCTGGAGGGTCTGCAGCACTGGAATCCGGTGATGCTGGCCGTCGATGAAGCGCACTGCATCTCGCAGTGGGGACATGATTTCCGGCCAGAGTATGGCGCACTCGGGCAGCTGAGGCAGCGTTTTCCGCAGCTCCCGGTGATGGCGCTGACGGCCACGGCCGATGAAACCACGCGTAACGACATCGTACATCTGCTGCAAATGCGCGATCCGCTGATTCAGGTCAGCAGCTTTGATCGTCCCAACATCCGCTATACCCTGGTGGAGAAGTTTAAACCCACCGACCAGCTGCTGCGCTATGTGCAGGAGCAGCGCGGCAAAAGCGGCATCATTTACTGTAACAGCCGGGCGAAAGTGGAAGATACCGCCGCACGTCTGCAGAGCCGTGGCCTGAGCGTGGGTGCCTATCACGCCGGCATCGACAGCGCACAGCGCGCGCATGTTCAGGAAGCGTTTCAGCGCGACGATCTGCAGATTGTGGTCGCTACCGTGGCGTTTGGCATGGGTGTCAACAAACCTAATGTCCGCTTTGTGGTGCATTTTGATATTCCGCGCAACATTGAATCCTACTATCAGGAGACCGGCCGCGCCGGACGCGATGGCCTGCCTGCTGAAGCGATGATGCTTTACGATCCGGCAGATATGGTCTGGCTGCGCAAATGCCTGGAAGAGAAAGTCCCGGGGCCGCTGCAGGATATCGAGCGGCACAAGCTCAATGCGATGGGCGCGTTTGCGGAAGCGCAAACCTGCCGGCGTCTGGTGCTGCTGAACTACTTTGGCGAAGGGCGTCAGCAGCCCTGCGGTAACTGCGATATCTGCCTCGATCCTCCCCGCCGTTATGACGGTCTGGTCGACGGACAGAAAGCGCTATCGTGCATCTACCGTACCGGCCAGCGTTTTGGCATGAGCTACATCGTGGAGGTATTGCGCGGCTCAGCCAGTCAGCGTATCCGCGATAACGGCCACGACAAACTGCCGGTCTATGGCCTGGGACGCGAGCAGAGTCTGGAGCACTGGATCAGCGTGCTGCGTCAGCTCATTCATCTCGGCATGGTGACACAAAACATCGCCCTGCACTCTGCGCTGCAGCTCACTGAAGCTGCGCGTCCGGTCCTGCGCGCTGAAATACCGCTGATGCTTGCCGTACCGCGTACCGTGACGGCGAAAAGTCGCAGCAGTGCGCCAAAAGTGTACGGTGGCAACTACGATCGCAAGCTGTTTGCCAAGCTGCGTAAGCTGCGTAAAGCGATTGCTGATGAAGAGAATATTCCGCCTTACGTAGTGTTTAACGACGCCACGCTGATTGAAATGGCAGAACAGTTACCGGTCAGCGCTTCAGATATGCTGAGCGTAAACGGCGTGGGTCATCGCAAACTGGAACGCTTTGGTAAGCCGTTTCTGCTGATGATCAGAGAACATCTTGATAATGACGAGTAAAGGACTAAACGTATGCTGATATTGTTTGCCACCGTTGCGCTGGTGCACCTGGTTGCGCTGATGAGCCCCGGACCTGACTTCTTTTTTGTGTCGCAAACTGCGGCCAGCCGCTCGCGTAAAGAGGCGATGATGGGCGTGCTGGGCATTACGCTGGGCATTGTTGTCTGGGCGGGCGTAGCGCTGATGGGTCTGCATCTGCTGCTGGCAAAAATGGCGTGGCTGCATGAAATTATCATGGTGGGTGGCGGGCTCTATCTGCTGTGGATGGGCTGGCAGCTGCTGCGCTCGGCGCGTCAGCGTCATAAGCAGTCGCAGAGTGACGCACCCGTGGTGGAGCTGCCGAAGCGCGGCATGAGCTTTCTTAAAGGCTTGCTGACAAACCTGTCCAATCCCAAGGCGATTATCTATTTTGGCAGCGTCTTCTCGCTGTTTGTCGGCAATGATATTGGTGCCGCTACGCGCTGGGGGCTGTTCCTGCTGATTATTGCGGAAACCTTTGCATGGTTTGCGCTGGTGGCCACTATCTTTGCGCTGCCGTGGATGCGTGAGAAATATCAGCGCATGGCAAAGTGGGTAGATGGCATGGCGGGCGTGCTGTTTGCCGGTTTTGGCCTTCACCTGATTATTTCGCGCTAGGCCCGGTCGCCTGAAACGGCGACGCTGCGCCGGGTGTGGCTGACTGCACACCCGGCCGCTTTTTACGCTATTCTGCGCGCGCTGGCTAACAGCGCGCCGACCGCCATAAACAATCCGCCAAAAATACGGTTCAGCAGCTTCATCTGCCGGGGGCCTTTGATCCAGCCCGCAATGCGCGTCGCCAGCGTGGCGTAGCCAATCATCACGATGATATCGACCACAATCGTTGTCACGCCGAGGATGAAATACTGCATCAGCTGCGGCTGATGGGGCAGGATAAACTGCGGAAACAGCGCAGCAAGAAATACGATGCTTTTGGGGTTGGTCAGGTTAACCAGCAGCGCGCGCTGAAACAGGTGACGACGCGGCATCGCTTTGGCAACGGCGTTCAGATCGAGACTGCCTGCGGACCGCCACTGCTGAATGCCCAGCCAGATCAGATAGGCTGCGCCGGCCCATTTCAGGATTTCAAACGCCAGCAGTGACTGCGAAAACAGCGCGCCGAGTCCGGCCCCTACCAGCACAATATGTACCGCCAGTCCGAGCTGTAGGCCGGTAATCGACACGGCCGCGCCACGGTAGCCGTGGCTGATACCGGTGCTCATGGTATTGATAGCGCCTGAGCCTGGCGAAAGGCTGAGGATGGTTGTGGTAAGCAGGTAGGTTAACCACCATTCTGTAGTCATGCGTGACATTCCCTGAAGCGAGCGAAGTATGACACAATACGCCAGAAAATTGCGCTGCGCTATGGCATACCAGCAGGGCGGATTGAACTCTCCGGGAGGGGCAGATGCAGCATCATAAAGAGAGCTGGCTAAGACGCGAACGCGCTTTTGCGGCGTTTGCTACCGGCCCGCTGCTCGACTTCTGGCGGCAGCGGGAAGAGTGTGAGTTCACCGGCACCGGTAATCTTACCCTGCGCTATGTGCGCTTTACCTCTCCGCAGCACACGCGCGTGATCCTGATTGTGCCGGGGCGTATTGAAAGTTATATCAAGTATCCCGAGCTGGCCTACGACCTGTTTCACTGTGGCTATGACGTGGTGATTATTGACCATCGCGGGCAGGGACGATCTGAGCGGCTGCTGGCCGATTCCCACCGTGGCCATGTGGTGGAGTTCAGTGACTACGTCGACGATCTGGAAACCCTCTATCTGAAAGAGATTGTCAGTCAGCATTATCAGCAGCGCTATGTACTGGCACACTCAATGGGCGGCGCGATTGTCGCGCTTTTTCTGGCCCGGCAGCCGCGGGCATTTCATGCGGCGGTGCTGTGCGCACCGATGTTTGGTATTGTGCTGCCGCTGCCGCCCTTTCTGGCACACCGTATTCTTGACTGGGCAGAGAAGCGACCGGCGCTGCGCGACGGATACGCGCTTGGCACCGGACGCTGGCGCGCGCATCCGTTTGGCATTAACCGCCTGACGCACAGCCGCGAGCGTTACCGGCGCAATCTGCGCTTTTATGCTGACGATCCGGCTATTCGCGTCGGCGGCCCTACCTATCACTGGGTACGCGAAGGCGTGCAGGCCGGACGCAATATTATGCGTCAGGCGGCAAATATCACCACGCCGCTGCTGCTGCTGCAGGCGAGCGAAGATGATGTGGTGGACAACCGTTCACAGGATCTCTTCTGCCAGGCACTGGCCGCTGCCGGGCATCCCTGTGAAGGTAATGCGCCACGCGTCATTAAAGGCGCGCGACATGAAATTCTGTTTGAGTCAGATGCAATGCGCGCTGAAGCGCTCAATGCCACCGTGGATTTTTTTGCCCGTCATCTCAGCTGACGTTATTTCCGCTATTACAACCCGAGGTTTCCATGTTTCACATCGTTGCATCCGATCTGGATGGCACGCTGCTCTCTCCGCAACATCGTCTGACGCCGTTTGCCCGTACCACGCTGCAGGCGCTGGTGGCGCGTGATATCCATTTTGTTTTTGCCACCGGCCGTCATCATATCGACGTGGGACAAATGCGCGACAAACTCGGCATTCCGGCGTATATGATCACCTCCAACGGCGCGCGCGTGCATAACGCCGCAGGCGAGCTGATCTTCAGCCACAATCTCGACAGCGATATCGCCAGCGAGCTCTACGCCCTGAAATATCAGGATGAAAATATCCTGACCCATGTTTATCGCGATGATGAGTGGTTTATGAGCCGTCACCATCCCGATGAGCAGGACTACTTTCAGGAGTCGGAGTTTATGTATCAGCTCTATGAACCGGGAATGTTGCCCACCGACGGCATCAGTAAGGTCTTCTTCACCAGCAGCGATCCGGCCAGTCTGCTGCCGCTTGAGCAGGCGATTGAAGCACGCTGGGGCGATCGCGTTAACGTCAGTTTTTCGCTGCCAACCTGTCTGGAAGTCATGGCGGGCGGCGTGTCGAAAGGACATGCGCTGGAGGCAGTCGCGAAACAGCTGGGCCATTCGCTGAAGGCGTGCATCGCATTCGGGGATGGCATGAATGATGTGGAGATGCTGAGTATGGCCGGTAAAGGCTGCATCATGCATAACGGACAGCAGCGTCTGAAGGATACGCTGCCGTCGCTGGAGATCATTGGCAGCAACGCGGACGATGCGGTGCCGCACACGCTGCGTAAACTCTTTCTGGAGTAAAAAAACGGGCCGGTAGTGCATCCCGGCCCGCCTCGCTTATCCCAGCTGTTTTTTATGCTTATGTTCGTTGATCATGGTCAGCAGCAGCAGCACCACTGCCAGTACCGAGCCGGCGATCATCACCATAAATCCGCCATCCCAGCCAAAGAAATCAACGGTATAACCAACAATAGCGCTGGCTGCTACAGAGCCGCCCAGATAACCAAACAGGCCGGTAAAGCCCGCTGCGGTGCCGGCAGCTTTCTTCGGTGCCAGCTCCAGCGCGTGCAGGCCAATCAGCATCACCGGACCGTAGATCAGAAAGCCAATCACAATCATACAGAGCATATCGATACCCGGATTGCCCGGCGGGTTAAGCCAGTAGACCACGGTAGCGATAGTCACCAGCGTCATAAAGAACACGCCGGTCGCGCCGCGATTGCCTCTGAACACTTTGTCTGACATCCAGCCGCACAGCAGCGTTCCCGGAATGCCCGCATATTCATACAGGAAGTAGGCCCAGGAGGATTTATCCAGCGTAAAGTGTTTGACCTCTTTCAGATAGGTTGGCGACCAGTCGAGAATGCCGTAGCGCAGCAGGTAGACAAAGACGTTTGCCAGCGCGATATACCACAGCAGCTTGTTGGGCAGAATGTACTGCATAAAGATCTGCTTTGCGGTCAGCTCCTGTTCATGGTTCTCACTGTAATCAGGCGGATAGTCATTTTTCCACGCCTCAATCGGCGGCAGGCCACAGGATTGCGGCGTATCGCGCATCATGGCAAACGCAAACAGCGCGATCAGAATCGCCCCAAAGGCGGGCATATAGAGCGCGGCTTTCCAGTCGTTAAACCACGCCATACCGAGCAGAAACAGCAGCGGCGGGATACCGCCCCCGACGTTATGCGCGCAGTTCCACACGGAGACGATACCGCCGCGCTCTTTCTGTGACCACCAGTGCACCATGGTGCGGCCACACGGCGGCCAGCCCATTCCCTGGAACCAGCCACACAGGAACAGCAGCACAAACATCACCATAATGCTGGAGGTCGCCCAGGGTACAAAACCCATAAACAGCATGACCGAGGCAGCGAGGATCAGGCCCGCCGGCAGAAAAACGCGCGGATTTGAGCGATCGGAAACGGAACCCATGATGAATTTGGAAAAGCCGTACGCAATAGAGATACCGGAGAGGGCAAACCCTAAATCCCCCCGTGAAAATCCCTGTTCCACCAGATAGGGCATCGCCAGCGCGAAGTTTTTGCGTACCAGATAGTAAGCAGCATAGCCAAAAAAGATCCCGAGAAAGATCTGCCAGCGCAGCCGACGATAAAGCGGATCAACACGATCGTCAGCCACCTGAGGCTGATGCGGTGCAGGTTTAAAGATACTCAGCATGAGTGTGGCCCTCCGGGGCGCAGAATAGTTATGAATTTCCCAGCAGGTTGGGACAGAAATACGCATAAGCGCAAAGGAAACCTGGTGTTTCCATATCGCGCAAAGAATAGAGATGGTTGCTGCCCGTTACTGTGACGTGTGACACATATGTTACAGTTTTATGACAATCAGGAGCGAAAAAAACCAGGAAATGTTGGATTTCGCGCATTTTGCTGCGTTTGCACCCGCGGTTAATGCGCATCCTGACCGGAAAATGTGTCTGAGCGTAAACCGCTGACCAGGGCATATCTGCAGCCGCCTGCCGCGAGTGAGTTAAATATAATCAGTTGTAAACCAGATTATTCAGCTGGTTCACGCGGGTTTGATTACACTAGCGCGTCTGTTTATCGGGGAGTGGTGTACCGTGCTGTTACTTATTGTGACCACTGTTTTGTGGGCTTTTTCTTTCAGTCTGATTGGCGAATACCTGGCAGGTCAGGTTGATAGCTGGTTTTCCGTGCTGATGCGCCTGGGTCTGGCCGCACTGATTTTTCTGCCGTTTTTGCGCTGGCGTGGCTACCGGGCATCAACGCTGCTGCTTTATATGCTGGTGGGAATGCTGCAGCTCGGCATTATGTATCTGCTCAGTTTTGAAGCCTATCTCTACCTGAGCGTGTCTGAGTTTCTGCTGTTTACGGTGATGACGCCGCTCTATATCACGCTGATTTATGATCTGCTGAGCAGGCGTCCGCTGCGTATTGGTTACGCGTTCAGCGCGCTGCTGGCGGTAGCGGGTGCAGCCATTATTCGCTATGACAAAGTCAGCGAGCATTTCTGGCTGGGTCTGCTGCTGGTGCAGGCGGCGAACCTCTGCTTTGCTGTCGGCATGGTGGGGTACAAGCGGCTGCAGGAGACGCGGCCCATGCCGCAGCATACCGCATTCTCCTGGTTCTATCTGGGTGCGGTGCTGATTGCCGCGCTCGCCTGGTCGCTGTGGGGCAATCCGCAGAAACTGCCCACTACCACGCTGCAGTGGAGCGTGCTGATATGGCTGGGCGTTGCCGCATCCGGGCTGGGCTATTTTATGTGGAACTACGGGGCCACGCAGGTGGATGCCGGCACGCTGGGCATTATGAACAATATGCACGTCCCGGCGGGGCTGCTGGTCAATCTGGCGATCTGGCAGGAGAAGCCGCACTGGCCGAGCTTTATTGCGGGCGCGGCGGTGATCTTTGCTTCACTCTATGTGCATAAACGCTGGGTGATCGGCAGGCGTCACACCTGAGAACGTGCGGGCGCAGCCTTCAGGCTGCGCCATGCGATCAGCTTTTCTTCGCCGGCGTTCCCGGACGCTGGATAAGCGTTAACCCTTTCAGGAAATTACGCAGAATTTGATCGCCACATTCGCGATAGTTTTTGTGATCCGGATTGCGGAAGATAGCGCCGATTTCGCCCTGTGAAACCTTGAAATTGGCTTTCAGCAGGATGTCAGGAATATCCGTGGTTTTCAGCGCAAATGCGATACGCAGCTTTTTCAGAAAGACGTTATTGCTCATGCGACGCTCAATGGACGGCGCCGGCGCATCGTCACTTTTGCCGCGACGATGGTAGATCAGGCCGTTGAGGAAATAGCCCATCAGCACATCAGGCAGTTTGCGAAACGCGGCATCATCCTCTTTTTTCAGCCAGGCCTGCACATCCTCCAGCGGCACATCGCTTCCCGCAAGGGCAAAAATCTCCACCACTTTGCTATCGCTCAGATCAAGCATATAGCGCACGCTGCGCAGAACATCGTTATTGGTCATGGTGAAACTCTCCGGGGTAAGCAGTAAAGGCGGCGCATTATAGTGCAGGCGGGGCGGGGATAACAGCGCGGAGCGTGCCCGCCGCGCCCGACCATCAGGATGCGCCAGGCAATACCGCGCCCGGCTGTGAAGCGTCGCGCACAAACGGCAGATGATCGCAGGCGTGCTGACGGGCAAAGCGCACAAACGCTTCCAGCACGGGCTGACGCTGTTCACCTTCACGTACGGCAGCATAGAGCCGGCTCCAGAGACCGTCGCCCAGCGTTTTGGTTACCACCAGTCCCTGCTTTTCAAAGTTCTCAACGACCCAGTGAGGCAGAGCGGCGATCCCCATCTGCGCCGAAACCATCTGAATCAGCAGCAGCGTATTGTCCACGCTTTTCAGCGCCGGACTGACGCCGGCGGGCTGCAGAAAGTGACGCCAGACATCCAGACGCTGGCGCTGCACCGGGTAGATCATCAGCACTTCATCAGCGAAATCCTGCGGCGTAATATGCGTACGCTGCGCCAGCGGATGATCGGGCGCCAGCACCAGCCGCATCTCAAAATCAAACATCGGCGTATAAAACAGTCCGCTGCGCGGCAGAATATCCGAGGTCAGCACCACATCAAGCTCACCCTGCTGCAGCGCCGGCTGCGGATCAAAGGTGACGCCGGATTTAAAATCCATCATGACCTGCGGCCAGCTCTTGCGGAAGTTGTTCAGCGCAGGCGTCAGCCACTGAATGCAGCTGTGGCACTCAATGGCGATGCGCAGCGTGGCCTGCTGCTGCGGCTCATGACACGCCTGCAGCGCCTGCTGGATCTGCGGCAGCACCTGTTCTGCCAGCTGCAGCAAGATCTCACCCTGCGGCGTAAAGCGCAGCGGCTGGCTTTTACGCACAAACAGCCGGAAGCCGAGGCGCTGCTCCAGATCGCTGAACTGATGCGATAAGGCAGACTGCGTCTGGTGCAGCTGCGCCGCCGCGGCGGCAAGCGAGCCGGTGTTGTGTAACGCCTGCAGCGTTCGCAGGTGTTTGAGTTCGATCATGAGAATCCTTTGCAGCGGGACAAAACGGATGACGCGGTAAGCTATACACTACCCGCAGATTGTGGCGGTGTAAACATCTGGATGGCTAAATGAAGTGAGGCGCTGCCTGTTGCCGGCAACGAACGCGGGCGTTGAAGCCGGTCGCGCAGGAAAAAGGGCGCCTGAGCGCCCGGATAACGTTATGCGTCAGGGGCCACCCCATACTGTTTAAACCAGGCCAGCATACGCTGCCAGCCATCCCGGGCGGATTCCGCATGATAGCCCGGACGATAATCGGCGTTGAACGCGTGTCCGGCGTCCGGATAGACCACAATTTCCGCTTTCGCATTTGCGGCATGCAGCGCCTGACGCATTTTGTCGATGCTTTCCAGCGGAATGCCCTCATCCTGGCCGCCATACAGGCCGAGCACCGGCGCGTTCAGATCGACGGCGATATCAATCGGATGTTTCTGCTGCTTCAGCGTTTTTTCTCCTTCAAGACGGCCATACCATGCGGCTGCGGCACGCACCTGAGGATTGTGCGCGGCGAACAGCCAGCTGATCCGACCGCCCCAGCAGAAGCCGGTGATCGCCAGGCGACGAATATCGCCATCGTGCCGTGCCGCCCAGTTTGCTGCGTGATCGAGATCGGCAAGTACCTGGCTGTCAGGCACTTTGCTTACCAGCTCGCTGAGCAGCGTCGGGATATCGTGATACTCCTGCGGATCGCCTTCGCGAAAATAGAGCTCCGGCGCCACGGCAAGATAGCCCTCCAGCGCCAGGCGGCGGCACAGATCGCGGATATGTTCATGTACGCCAAAAATTTCCTGGACCACCAGTACTACTGGCAGCGTACCGCTGAATGACTTAGGACGTGCATACCAGGCAGGCAGATTTTCACCCTGGCTGGGAATGGAAGTTTCGCCGCACTGAATCGCATCGCTTTGGGTAATTATTGTGCTGCTGGCAGCGGGCTGCGCCGCTGAGGCGAAGCCACCCGGGGCCGACTCTTGTGCCATATTGTCTGTGGTTTTCATGGTTCTCTCCGTGCTGGCAGGTGCGCAATCAGGTAACTATAGCCTGGTCATGATGGCCGGACGTTTACAGGGTAAAAAGGAACAGATTTTCAGATGCGGTTTCTGTATTAACATTGCTACTCAAGCTTACGCAGCACGGTAGCTGACAAATAGGCGAAATGGCGCGTCATATTGTGATTAAAATCACAAATGAAGCGGTTGCTAATGTAACTTTCATTATTTGAAGTGAGTGGCATCACATATTTGTCGCGCTGCCTCACGTAGAGTGCGCGTCACACTACTTAATAAGCAGGAGTCTGATATGACCCAGTCTGACGTTTTCCACCTTGGTATCACTAAAGCTGACCTGAAAGGCGCTACGCTGGCGATCGTCCCGGGCGACCCGGAGCGGGTGAAAAAAATTGCTGCGCTGATGGATAACCCGCAGCATCTGGCGTCACATCGCGAATTTACCACCTGGCTGGCGGAGATCGACGGCAAGCCGGTGGTCGTCTGCTCAACCGGTATCGGTGGTCCTTCAACCTCGATTGCAGTAGAGGAGCTGGCGCAGCTTGGCGTCCGGACATTCCTGCGCGTGGGTACCACCGGTGCCATTCAGCCGCACATCAACGTGGGCGATGTGCTGGTCACCACCGCCTCAGTACGCCTTGATGGTGCCAGCCTGCATTTTGCGCCGATGGAGTTTCCGGCCGTGGCTGATTTTACCTGTACCACGGCGCTGGTCGCGGCAGCAGAAAACTGCGGCGCGCGTACCCATATCGGCATCACCGCCTCTTCTGACACCTTCTACCCGGGGCAGGAGCGTTACGACACCTTTTCCGGGCGCGTGGTGAATCGCTTCCAGGGCTCCATGCAGGAGTGGCAGGCGATGGGCGTGCTTAACTATGAGATGGAATCCGCTACACTGTTAACCATGTGCGCCAGTCAGGGACTGCGTGCCGGCATGGTGGCTGGCGTCATTGTGAACCGTACGCAAAAAGAGATCCCGGACGCGGCGACCATGAAGCAGACCGAGAGCGACGCCGTGAAAATCGTGGTTGAAGCCGCGCGTCGCTTGTTGTAGCGCGCCAGTCGGTAATGGATGCGGGACCAGCCTCACAGGGAACTCAGCCGCTGACGAATCAGGATGCGCACCTATTCAGCGAACTTTGGGATCCCTTATATGCGCAAAACCTTCTCCGCTCCCCGTTCCGCCTCTGTCAATAACTCTGCTGCTGCGCAGGCGCGCGTTGAACACGCCGCCGCGCAGTTTCGCCAGGCCATGGCCGACGGCGACTACCCGCGGGCACGCCAGTGCTGTGAAGCGGTACTGCGGGTGATGCCACATAATATGCAGGTGCTCAGCGACTATGCCCTGACGCTGATGCGCACCGGTGACTATAAAAAGTCGTACAACGTTTATCAGAAGATCTGCCAGGCCCCTGACGCGCAGCGTGCGCAGGCATCAGAGACCTGGCTGGATGGCCTGACTGAAGTCTGCGGCTGGCTGCAGAAGCCGGATGAGGTGGCACGCTACGGCCAGGCTTCGCTGATGCATTCTGACGCCCGCTTTTCTGCCGGACAAAAGCACCCGTTTCCGGCTGATGCGCCGCCCGCGTTTAACCCGCACAATCCGGCTGAAAACAGTATTGCGTTCAGCCTGTATGGCAATCAGCCGCGCTACTGCGAAACGCTGATTAAAAACGTTGAGGTCGCGCGCGAGCTCTATCCGGCCTGGCACTGCCGCGTGTATCTCGATGCGAGCGTGCCGCAGCACGTCTGGCAGCGCCTGCAGCACGCCGGGGCGCAGCTGGTTGATATGTCTGATGAAAAAGAGATCCAGCCTACGCTCTGGCGCTTTCTGGTCATGGATGATCCTGCGGTCAGACGCTTTATCATCCGCGACGCCGACTCGCTGCTGTCGGAGCGTGAAGCCGCGGCGGTACAGGCCTGGCTCGACTCGCCGTTCTGGTTTCATCATATGCGCGACTACTTTACCCACACCGAGCTGCTGCTGGCCGGTATGTGGGGCGGCTGTCACGGCATATTCCGCAACCTTGCGCAGCAGATGCGCGACTTTGTGGCGCACTACACCGGCAGTCAGCGCTTTACCGATCAATATTTCCTCAAAGTGGCGCTATGGCCCACCGTTCGCGCCAGCCTGCTCAGTCACGATGACCTTTTTCATTTTCATCAGGCGCAGCCGTGGCCGGCACATGCGCCCGTTCGCTGGCAGACAGAACATTTTCACGTCGGCAGTAACGCCGGTTATGCCAGCATGACCGGTAAGGTGACGGCCCCCCATAACGGTACGCAGCAGGTTGAAATCGCCTGGGGCGGCCAGAGCTGCTGTTATCCGGCACGGTTGGTGAATGAGAGCGAATGGGTGCTGCCGATGCCATTTTTCCTGATCGACGCCTGGAAAGCGGGCGAACTCACGGTCAGAACCTGCTGACCTCCTGCGGCCTGGCAGCCAGAGATTTCAGTAGACATTCCGCCAGGCCAACCTTACCTTTCCCCTGAGCATCGCGAGGCGCGGGGGGATCATGGATCAGCAACTTATTATCACGCTTGTACTGGCACTGGCCGGTCTGGGTATCGGCTGGCTGCTGGCGCAGCTGCGTGCCAGTCAGCAGCACGCCAGCATAACCGCGGAGCATCGCCTGCTGGAAGCGGCACAGCGGCGTCAGCAGCAGGAACAGGAGCAGCTGCAGCAACAGCTCCGGCAGCGTGAACAGGAGCTGCGGCAGCTGCATGGCACCCTGAGCGGGGCGCAGGAGCGATTGCAGCAACTGGATTACTGGCGTGCTGAAAGTGAACAGCTCAGTCGTGAGCTGCGTAATCAGCTTGAGGTCAATAGCGCGCAGGAAGCGGAGCTGCGCGAGGTGACCATCCGGCTGGAAGAGACGCGTTTTGCTGCAGAAGAGAAGCAGCGGCTGCTGACCAACAGTGAACAGCGCCTGAGCGCCCAGTTTGAAAATCTCGCGAACCGCATTTTTGAAAACAGCGGTCGTCGTGTCGATGAGCAAAACCGTCAGAGTCTGAACAGCCTGATTGCGCCGCTGCGCGATCAGCTGGATGGCTTCCGCCGTCAGGTTAATGAAAGTTTCGGTCAGGAGGCGCGTGAGCGTCATACGCTGACGTATGAGATCCGCCAGCTGCAGCAGCTCAACGCACAGATGGCGCAGGAGGCGCTGAACCTCACTAAAGCGCTGAAAGGCGATAATAAAATTCAGGGTAACTGGGGCGAAGTGGTGCTGAGCCGGGTGCTGGAGGCGTCGGGCCTGCGCGAAGGGTATGAGTATGAAACCCAGGTTAACATCGCGCTGGAGCAGGGGCGCATGCAGCCGGACGTGATTGTGCGGCTGCCGCAGGGCAAAGACGTGGTGGTTGATGCCAAAATGACGCTGGTCGCGTATGAGCGCTACTTTAACGCTGAGGATGATGCCGCGCGGGAGCTGGCTATTCAGGATCATGTTGCGGCGATGCGCGGTCATATTCGTCTGCTGGGACGAAAAGATTATCAACAATTGCCCGGTTTACGCTCGCTGGATTATGTGCTGATGTTTATACCGGTAGAGCCTGCATTTTTGCTGGCCATTGATCGTCAGCCGGAGCTGATTAGCGAGGCGCTGCAGCAGAATATCATGCTGGTCAGTCCGACCACGCTACTGGTGGCGCTGCGTACTATTAATAATCTGTGGCGCTATGAACACCAGAGCCGCAATGCCCAGCGGATTGCCGATCGCGCCGCCCGGCTTTATGACAAAATGCGGCTGTTTGTCGATGATATGAGCGGCATCGGTCATAATCTGGAAAAGGCGCAGCAGAGCTATCAGCAGGCGATGAAAAAGCTGGCAGAAGGGCGCGGCAATCTTATCGCTCAGAGCGAGGCATTTAAGTCGCTGGGCGTAGAAGTTAAGCGGCCCATTAATCCGCAGCTGGTGCAGCAGGCACTGCCGGATGAAGCGGATGAGCGCTGGGCAGAGGATGACGCAGAAACGGCGGCAGAAGTGCGCCGTATCAATGAATAACCGGCGGCAACGTGCTCGGATCGCGCGACTCTGATACACTTCGGAGAGAATTATTTGTGGAACAGGTAAAACCGATGGCAGATGAATCACAGCAGGAAACTACTCACTTTGGCTTTCAGACTGTAGCAAAAAGTGAAAAGGCCGACAAAGTCGCGGACGTGTTTCATTCCGTTGCGGCAAAATATGACCTGATGAACGATTTGATGTCGTTCGGCGTCCATCGCGTATGGAAACGTTTTACCATTGACAGCAGCGGCGTGCGTCGCGGTCAGCGCGTGCTCGACCTTGCAGGCGGCACCGGCGATCTCACGGCGAAATTTTCCCGCCTGGTGGGGGAAACCGGGCAGGTGGTACTGGCTGATATCAACAGCTCAATGCTGAAAATGGGCCGTGAAAAACTGCGTAATCTCGGAGTCACCGGCAACGTCAGCTATGTGCAGGCGAATGCAGAAGCCCTGCCGTTCCCGGATAACTATTTTGATTGCATTACCATCTCGTTTGGCCTGCGTAACGTCACGGAAAAAGAGAAAGCGCTGGCTTCCATGTTTCGCGTGCTGAAGCCGGGCGGTCGTCTGCTGGTACTGGAGTTTTCTAAACCGGTGCTGGATCCGCTGAGCAAGGCGTATGATGCCTATTCCTTCCATATTCTGCCGCGTATCGGGCAGCTGGTAGCGAATGATGCTGAGAGCTATCGCTATCTGGCTGAGTCTATTCGTATGCATCCCGATCAGGAAACCCTGAAAGCGATGATGAACGACGCCGGTTTTGAAAACAGTACGTATCACAACATGACTGGCGGCATTGTCGCGCTGCATCGTGGCTTTAAGTTCTGAGTGATCATGACGCTAACCCCTCTTATTACCGGCGCGCTTGAAACCGCGCTGAATCGTGTACTTTATCGCGATCGGAGTCTGAAAGCCGCCCGGCAGCGCCTGGCAGGCAAAGTGCTGCTGCTGCGCCTGCAGGAGCTCGATTTTCCTCTCGTGCTGGTATTCAGCGAAACGCGACTGGACGTGCTGGGCGACTGGCAGGACAGCAGCGACTGCAGCGTCAGCCTGCGCCTGAGCACCTTGCCTAAACTGCGCGATCGCCAGCAGTTGACCGGACTGATCCGCAGCGGCGAGCTGAACGTTGAGGGCGATCTGCAGGTGGTGCAGCAGTTCTCCGCGTTAATGGATCTGGCTGAACTCGATCCGGCAGAGTATCTCGCGCCCTGGACCGGTGATATTGCAGCACAGGGTATCAGTCAGGCCGGCAGACGGGCGCTGGCTTTCGCGCAGCAGCAGGTTACGCGCCGTCAGGACTATCTCAGTCAGGTGCTAACCGAAGAGTGGCGGCTGGCGCCGGGTGCGCTGGAGCTGGCCTGGTTTGCAGAAGAGGTTGAAGCAATGGAGCGTTCACTAAACGCCTTTGAGGCACGTCTGGCACAGCGGGAGGCGAAATGACGCTCGGAGAACTTCGGCGCTTATATTTTATTATCAAAATTTTTCTGACCTACGGGCTGGATGAGCTCATACCCCACATGCGCATCACCCTGCCGCTGCGGCTGTGGCGGCGCTGCGTATTCTGGATCCCTAACCAGCATAAAGAGGCGGAGCTGGGCCTGCGTTTGCGTCTGGCAATGGAGCAGCTTGGCCCGGTCTGGATCAAGTTTGGTCAGATGCTCTCAACCCGTCGCGATCTGTTTCCGCCAAAAATTGCCGACGAACTGGCAATCCTGCAGGACCGCGTCGCGCCTTTTGACGGGGTGAAAGCCAAAGCGCAGATTGAGCGCTCAATTGGCGGTCCGGTTGAGACCTGGTTTGACGATTTTGATATCAAACCGCTCGCCTCCGCTTCTATTGCCCAGGTCCATACCGCCACGCTGAAATCCAACGGCCGCAAAGTGGTCATCAAAGTGATCCGCCCTGATATCCTGCCGGTAATCAAAGCGGATATGAAGCTGATCTACCGGCTGGCACGCTGGGTGCCGCGCCTGTTGCCGGATGGCCGCCGGCTGCGTCCGATGGAAGTGGTGCGCGATTATGAAAAAACGCTGATTGATGAACTCAATCTGCTGCGGGAAGCGGCCAATGCGATTCAGCTGCGCCGTAATTTTGATCAGAGCCGCATGCTCTATGTACCGGAGGTCTACTCCGATTACTGCAGCGAAACCATGCTGGTGATGGAGCGGATTTACGGGATCCCGATCTCCGATGTTGCCACGCTGGAGCAGCACGGCGTCAATATGAAGCTGCTGGCGGAACGCGGCGTACAGGTTTTCTTTACCCAGGTATTCCGCGACAGCTTCTTTCACGCCGACATGCATCCGGGCAACATTTTTGTCAGTTACGATCGTCCGGAAGATCCGCAATATATCGGCATCGACTGCGGGATTGTGGGATCGCTTAACAAAGAAGATAAGCGCTATCTGGCCGAAAACTTTATTGCGTTCTTTAACCGCGACTACCGCAAGGTAGCGGAACTGCACGTGGATTCCGGCTGGGTGCCGCCTGATACCAACGTTGAAGATTTTGAGTTTGCTATCCGCACCGTCTGCGAACCGATTTTTGAGAAGCCGCTGGCGGAGATCTCATTTGGTCACGTGCTGCTGAATCTGTTCAACACGGCGCGTCGCTTTAATATGGAAGTACAGCCGCAGCTGGTGCTGCTGCAAAAAACGCTACTCTATATTGAAGGGATCGGACGTCAGCTCTATCCGCAGCTCGATTTATGGAAAACCGCGAAGCCGTTCCTGGAAGAGTGGATCAAAGATCAGATCGGTCTTCCGGCGCTGGTGCGTAAGGTGAAAGAGAAAGCGCCTTTCTGGGCTGAGAAACTGCCGGAGCTGCCGGAGCTGTTTTACGACAGTATGCGCCAGCATAAGTTATTGCAGCACAGCGTCGATAAACTGGTGAATGAAATGAACGCGCAGCGTACCCGGCATCACCAGTCGCGCTACCTGTTTGGCGTGGGAGCCACGCTGCTGTTAAGCGGGACGGCAGTACTGCTGAGCCGGCCTGACTGGGACTTTTTCCCGGCGCTGTTGATGGCGGCGGGCATCGTGACCTGGCTGGTGGGCTGGCGCAAGACAAACTAATTGTTTGCCTGGGGCAAATCGCGTAATGTCGCAGGCCGGAGCCGGTTTCCCGGCCCGCCACATTACAGTTTTTCGTTTTATTAAGTATTTCAGAGGCATATCTCATGGGCGGTATCAGTATCTGGCAATTAATCATTATTGCCGTCATCGTTGTACTTCTGTTCGGCACCAATAAACTGCGCAACCTCGGTTCAGATCTGGGCTCATCCATTCGCGGCTTTAAAAAGGCGATGAGTGATGACGATGAGAAAAAAGATCTGCCTAAAGAGCAGGATGCTGACTTCAATGCCAAAACGCTGGCGGATAAACAGCATGACCCGGTGAACAAAGATCAGCCGCGGGATAAGTAAGGTGTAACTGTGTTCGATATTGGCTTTAGTGAACTGGTTCTGGTGTTCGTGATCGGCCTGATTGTACTCGGGCCGCAGCGTTTACCGGTGGCGGTAAAAACGGTAGTGGGCTGGATCCGGGCAATTCGCTCGCTGGCGGCGAATGTGCAGCATGAGCTGGCACAAGAGCTAAAGCTGCAGGAGCTGCAGGACAGCCTGACAAAAGTGGAAGAAGCGGGAAAGGGAACGCTCTCTCCGGAGCTGAAGCAGTCAATGGAAGAGCTGCGCAAAACCGCTGATTCCATGAAGCGATCTGTTCAGCAGAGTATTGATATCGAAAAAGCGGAAGATGAAGCCAATACGATTCATCAGCCCGCCGCGGTTAAGCCTGATGTGCCTCCGGCTGCTGCTGCTGTCACGCCGGCGCAGGCAGAACATCACGCCAGCGCACCGGCGCAGGCACCTGCTGCCGCAGAAACCGTCAGCGATCGGACTGATGCGGCGCACTCATCCACTCCCCTTTCTGCAAAAGATGAACGATAACCATGGCTGTTGAAGATACCCAGCCGCTCATCAGCCATCTGATCGAGCTGCGTAAGCGTCTGCTGAACTGCATCATCGCCGTGTTTGCGATCTTTATCTGTCTGGTCTATTTCGCTAATGATATCTATCACGCGATCGCCGCGCCGCTGATCAGCCAGATGCCAGTTGGCGCCAGTATGATTGCCACGGATGTTGCTTCGCCCTTTTTTACACCGATCAAGCTGACCCTTATCGTCTCGGTGTTTCTGGCCGTCCCGGTGATCCTCTATCAGGTGTGGGCGTTTATCGCCCCGGCGCTCTACCGGCACGAACGCCGGCTGGTGATGCCGCTGCTGTTCTCCAGCACGCTGCTGTTCTACGTTGGTGTGGCTTTTGCCTACTTTATTGTCTTTCCGCTGGCGTTTGGCTTTTTTGCCAAAACCGCGCCGCAGGGCGTCACCATTGCGACTGACATCACTAACTATCTCGACTTTGTCATGACGCTGTTTATGGCGTTTGGCGTCGCGTTTGAAGTGCCGATAGCCATCGTGCTGCTTTGCTGGACCGGGATCACCACGCCAGACGACCTGCGAAAAAAACGGCCTTATATCCTGGTCGGCGCTTTCGTTGTTGGGATGCTGCTCACACCACCAGACGTTTTTTCCCAAACTTTGCTCGCTATTCCGATGTACTGCCTGTTTGAAGTCGGCGTATTCTTTTCCCGCTACTACGTGGGTAAAGGGCGTAGCGCGGCAGAGGAAGACTCCTGATCGCGTTTACGCAGGACACCCCGTTGCGCACGGGGTGAAGCGTTTTACAGACCGCCCGCCTGCCGGGCGGTTTTTATTTGGGGGAAAGAGATGTTTGATATCGGTGTAAACCTGACCAGCACGCAATTCGCAAAAGATCGCGTTCAGGTGGTAAAGCGCGCGCGTGAAGCAGGTGTCACCGGCATGCTGCTTACCGGCACGAACGCGCTGGAGAGCCAGCAGGCACGACAGCTGGCAGCACAGCATCCCGGCTACTGCTGGTCTACGGCCGGCGTTCATCCGCATCACGCCAGTGAATGGTCAGCAGAAACAGCCAGTACGCTGCGCCGTCTGGCAGAGAGCGAACAGGTGGTTGCCATCGGAGAGTGCGGCCTCGACTTCAACCGTAATCTGGCTGCACATCAGCAGCAGGAATATGCATTTGATGCCCAGCTGGCGCTGGCAGCCGAGCTGCAGCTGCCGGTGTTTTTACACTGCCGGGAAGCGCACGATCGCTTTGTTGCGGTGCTGGAGCCGTGGCTGCCGAAGCTGGCAGGAGCAGTGGTGCACTGCTTTACCGGCACGCGCGCAGAGCTGGAAAGCAGTCTGGCGCTGGGCCTCTCCGTGGGCATTACCGGCTGGGTGTGTGATGAACGCCGCGGGATGGCACTGCGTGAGATGCTGCCGCTGATCCCGGCTGAGCGTTTATTACTGGAGACGGACGCGCCTTATCTGCTGCCGCGCGACATGCGGCCCCGTCCGGCCTCACGGCGCAATGAACCCTGCTTTTTGCCTCATCTGGTGCAGCAGGTGGCGGGCTGGCGCGGAGAGACGCCGGAGGCGCTGAGTGCGCAGGCTGACGCCAACGCACGTCAGCTGTTCAGGCTGGCTTAAACCTTACGGAACAGTTTGTTATCCACGCTGCGCATCACCTGCTTATTCAGCAGATTCAGCAGCAGGATCGAGCGGGTTTCACCGTCGGGCTCGGCAAAAATAGCCCGTAACCCCTCAAATGTACCGTCGGTAATGAGCACTTCATCGCCCGACTGCGGCGTTTCAGGGTCCAGAACAATCTGCGGTGTATCGGTCTGCAGCGCTTCAATCACTTCATAGGGCACCGTGGCGGGCATAGCGCCAAAGCGTACAAAATGGCTGACGCCGCGCGTGCTGCTGATGGTGGTGGTATGGATCGCTTCCGGATCGAATTCGATAAACAGATAGTTAGGGAACAGCGGTTCACTGACGGTGGTGCGTTTACCGCGCACCAGTTTCTCCATCGCGATCGTTGGACTGAGGCATGTCACCGCCTGACGCTCAAGATGTTCTTTAGCGCGCAGCAGCTGTCCACGTTTGCAATAGAGTAAGTACCAGGATTCCATAACTGCTCCCAAATAATGGATGCCAAGAATAACAAACCTGCAGTCAGAGTTATAGCGTATCGGCTGGCGTATACCGTGCCGGCCAGAGAAATTCTCTGCGAATTTTCTGATTAGTGCGTTATCTGCGCGCTTTGCGGCAAGAGAATTGACGACCAGGGCGCATCTGTATCAGACTGCCAGACCATTACGGATCTGCACGATTTCCCGATTCACTCTGGCCGGAAAAATGAAGCCACATGAAATACCAGGACTTACGAGATTTTCTTTCGCTGCTGGAACAGCGTGGCGAGCTCAAGCGCATCACTCAGGAGATCGATCCTGAACTTGAGATGACCGAAATCGCCGACCGCACGCTGCGTGCCGGCGGCCCGGCGCTGCTGTTTGAAAACCCTAAAGGGTATGACATGCCGGTGCTGTGTAACCTGTTTGGCACCCCAAAGCGCGTGGCCATGGGCATGGGGCAGGAGGAGGTCAGCGCACTGCGCGACGTCGGTAAACTGCTGGCGTTTCTGAAAGAACCAGAGCCACCCAAAGGCTTCCGCGATCTCTTTGATAAGATGCCGCAGTTTAAACAGGTGCTGAATATGCCGACAAAGCGCCTGCGTAATGCACCCTGTCAGGAAGAGATTTTCAGCGGCGATGAGGTCGATTTGTCGCGTATTCCGGTGATGAAGTGCTGGCCGGGCGATGCGGCACCGCTGATTACCTGGGGGCTGACCGTGTCGCGCGGGCCGCATAAAGAGCGCCAGAACCTCGGGATCTACCGCCAGCAGGTCATCGGCAAAAACCGCCTGATTATGCGCTGGCTGTCACACCGCGGCGGCGCGCTCGATTTTCAGGAGTGGTGCAAAGCCCATCCCGGTGAACGTTTTCCGGTTGCAGTGGCGCTGGGTGCCGATCCCGCCACCATACTGGGCGCAGTCACACCGGTGCCGGATACGCTCTCGGAATATGCCTTTGCCGGGCTGCTGCGCGGCAACAAAACCGAAGTGGTAAAATGTGTCTCCTGCGATCTGGAAGTGCCTGCCAGCGCGGAGATCGTGCTGGAAGGCTACATTGAACCGGGCGACATGGCGCCGGAAGGCCCTTATGGCGATCATACCGGTTACTATAATGAAGTAGACAGCTTTCCGGTTTTTACCGTTACGCACGTTACGCAGCGGCGTAAACCAATCTATCATTCCACCTATACCGGCCGTCCACCCGATGAGCCTGCGGTACTGGGGGTGGCACTGAATGAAGTGCTGGTGCCAATCTTAATCAAGCAATTTCCGGAAATTGTCGATTTTTATCTGCCGCCTGAGGGCTGCTCCTATCGCCTGGCGGTAGTGACGATTAAAAAACAGTACGCGGGGCATGCCAAGCGCGTGATGTTTGGCGTCTGGTCATTTCTGCGTCAGTTTATGTATACCAAATTTGTTATTGTGTGTGACGATGACGTAAACGCGCGTGACTGGAATGATGTGATTTGGGCGATTACCACCCGTATGGATCCGGCGCGCGATACCGTACTGGTAGAGAATACGCCGATCGATTACCTCGACTTTGCTTCACCGGTCTCGGGGCTGGGCTCAAAGATGGGGCTGGATGCCACCAATAAATGGCCCGGTGAAACGCAGCGCGAATGGGGCACGCCGATCGTCAAAGATCCGGCGGTTACCGCGCGCATTGATGCAATCTGGGATGAGTTAGCAATCTTTGCCGAACCGCCGCAGCGCTGACGGCAGCAGAGAACCATAAGAAAGGGCAATTATGACGACGTTAAGCTGCAAAGTGACTTCGGTTGAGGCCATTACCGACACGGTATATCGCGTTCGCCTGATCCCGGAAGCGGAATTTAGCTTTCGCGCCGGTCAGTATCTGATGGTGGTCATGGATGAACGCGACAAGCGTCCTTTCTCCATTGCCTCAACGCCAATGGAAAAAGAGATTATTGAGCTGCACATTGGGGCATCCGATCTCAATCTTTACGCCATGGCCGTGATGGATCGTATCAGAAGCGTTCGGCAGGTAACGATTGATATGCCGCACGGCGATGCGTGGCTGCGGGAAGAGAGCGAGCGGCCGGTGATTCTGATCGCCGGCGGCACCGGTTTCTCCTACGCGCGCTCACTGCTGCTGACCGCGCTGGCGCAGCAGCCCGATCGCGATATCGCCATTTACTGGGGCGGACGTGAACTGCAGCACCTCTACGATATGGACGAACTGGAAGCGCTGGCGGTGAAACACCCGAATCTCAAAGTGATCCCGGTGGTTGAGCAGCCTGCGGATGGCTGGCAGGGGCGCAGCGGTACGGTACTGACCGCCGTTATGCAGGATCATGCGGATCTGAGCGGACATGATATCTATATTGCCGGACGCTTTGAGATGGCAAAAATTGCCCGTGAACGTTTCTGCAGCGAGCGCGGCGCGCTGGAAGCGCAGATGTATGGCGACGCCTTTGCGTTTATCTGAGACGCAGCCGTAAAAAAACCCGCCCGGCAGGGCGGGAACACGTGCGATTCACAGGTCTCAGTTTTATATACGTTCGAATACTGTAGCGATGCCCTGACCCAGCCCGATACACATCGTTGCCAGGCCAAACTGTACGTCATGCTGAGTCATCTGGTTGAGCAGGGTGGTGCTGATACGCGCCCCGGAACAGCCCAGCGGATGCCCCAGTGCAATGGCACCCCCGTTCAGGTTGACTTTCTCATCCAGTTTCTCCAGCAGCCCCAGATCTTTAATACAGGGCAGGGTTTGCGCCGCAAAAGCCTCATTGAGTTCAAACAGCCCGATATCCGCTACGCTGAGTCCGGCGCGTTTCAGCGCCAGTTTGCTGGCGGGCACAGGGCCGTATCCCATAATTGAAGGATCGCAGCCGGTTACCGCCATACTGCGGATACGTGCGCGCGGCGTCACACCCAGCTCACGGGCGCGGCTTTCACTCATGATCAGCATCGCGGCAGCGCCGTCGGAGAGCGCGGATGAACTGCCGGCGGTAACCGTACCGCTAACCGGATCAAACGCCGGGCGCAGTGCGGCTAATCCCTCGAGGCTGGTCTCAGGACGAATAACCTCATCACTTTCATAGCGCTTCAGCACGCCATCAGCGTCATGTCCCCAGGTGGGAATGATCTCCCGGGCAAAATCGCCGCGCTGCGTTGCCGCCCAGGCGCGCTGATGCGAACGGAAAGCAAACGCATCCTGCTGCTCGCGGCTGATATGGTGCATGCGCGCCAGCATTTCTGCCGTCAGACCCATCATGCCGGCAGCTTTTGCCACTGTCCGGCTCAGGCCGGGATGAAAATCAACGCCGTGGCTCATCGGGACATGGCCCATATGCTCAACGCCGCCAATCAGGCAGGTCTGCGCATCGCCGGTCATGATGGCGCGGGCAGCATCATGCAGCGCCTGCATGGATGAACCACAGAGACGGTTTACCGTGCTGGCGGGCACGCGGTGCGGAATTTCCGCCAGCAGTGCGGCATTGCGCGCAATATTAAACCCCTGCTCCAGCGTCTGCTGCACGCAGCCCCAGATAATATCATCCAGCGAAGCGGGGTCGATCGCCGGGTTGCGGCTCAGCAGCTCCCGCATCAGATGCGCTGAGAGATCCTCTGCCCGCACCTGACGAAAGGCACCGCCTTTAGAGCGACCCATCGGTGTGCGTGCGGCATCAATAATGACGACATTTTCCATCTCTGTTCCTCAGGCGCGCTGCAGCGACGCTTCATCAATAGGTTGAACGGCGGGATACCAGCTCTGATGCGCGTGTGCACGCTGCAGCAGCGCCTCTGGCAGCGTATAAAGCGTGCCGAGATGTGCGTAGCGTCTGGCCTGGTCGACCACATTGCTGTTACCGAGCGTATCAAGATAGCGGAAAGCGCCGCCGCGGAATGGCGGAAAGCCGAGGCCATAGACCAGCGCCATATCTGCTTCTGCCGGTGAGGCGATAATCTTCTCTTCCAGACAGCGCACCACTTCATGCAGCATCGGCAGCATCATACGGTTGATAATCTCTTCATTGCTGAATGCGCGTGCTGGTTCACTGACGCTGCTCAGCAGCGTATCGGCGTCCGGATCGTGTATCTTCTGCGGTTTGCCTTTTTTATCCTGTTCCCAGCGGTAAAAGCCCAGCCCGTTTTTCTGGCCGTACCGGCCCGCATCAAACAGCACATCAATGGCGTCGCGATACGTTTTCTGCATGCGCGTCGGGAAGCCCTGTGCCATGACCTGCTGCGCATGATGCGCGGTGTCAATACCTACCACATCCAGCAGCCACGCCGGGCCCATCGGCCAGCCAAACTGCTGCTCCATAACCTTGTCGACCTGGCGATAATCAGCGCCGTCGCGCAGCAGCAGGCTAAAAGCAGCAAAATAGGGGAACAGCACCCGGTTAACAAAGAAACCGGGGCAGTCGTTAACCACTACGGACGTTTTTCCCATTTTGCTGGCCCACGCGACCACTTTGCTGATGGTTGCCTCTGAGGTCTGTTCGCCGCGGATCACTTCCACCAGCGGCATACGCGGAACCGGATTGAAAAAATGCATACCGCAGAAGTTTTGCGGGCGCTGCAGCGCTTTTGCCAGTTCGCTAATCGGGATCGTCGAGGTATTGGAGGCGAGGATCGCATCCTCCCGCAGCTGCTGTTCAGTCTCGGCCAGCACTTTCGCTTTGACCGCCGGGTTTTCCACCACCGCTTCCACCACCACATCAGCGCGTCTGAAACCGCTATACTCCAGCACCGGCTGGATAGTGGTCAGCACGGCGGCGAGTTTGGTCCCGTCAATTTTGCCGCGCGCCAGCTGTTTATTCAGCAGCTTGCTGGCTTCATTCATACCCAGCGTCAGCGCTTTCTCGCTGATATCTTTCAGGATAACCGGTACGCCTTTCCACGCCGACTGCCAGGCAATCCCGCCCCCCATGATACCGGCACCCAGCACGGCGGCCTGCTGCGGCACCTCTGCGCGGGCACTATGTTTTTTCGCCAGACTTTTGACATATTGATCGTTAAGGAAAATGCCGACCAGGGCGCGGGCGACATCGCTCTGCGCCAGCGGCACAAAGGCAGCCGTTTCAAGCTTAAGCGCATCATCGCGCGTCAGCCCGGCGGCGGCTTCAATCGTTTTCACCGCTGTCAGCGGGGCAGGGTAATGTTTACCTGCCGTCTGCAGCACCATGCTTTTCGCCAGCGTAAAGCTCATCGCGGCTTCAACCGGACTCAGCTTCAGCGGCGCCAGCTTCGGCGCCCGGCGTGCCTGCCAGCTCTGCTGGGTAATGGCGTCGTGCAGCATCGTCAGCGCAGCGCTGCGCAATTTATCGCGGCTGACCACGGCATCCACCAGCCCCAGCTTCAGCGCGCTTAGTCCATCCACATCTTTACCGGCGGCAATAATCTCCAGCGCACTGTCGGCACCCAGCAGGCGCGGCAGACGTACGCTACCGCCAAAGCCAGGCATGATGCCGAGCCGGGTTTCCGGCAGGCCAATACGTGACTCCGGCGTCGCGACGCGCAGGTCGGTTGCCAGAACACATTCACAGCCACCGCCCAGCGCATAGCCATCAATGGCGGCAATGGTCGGCACCGGCAGATCTTCCAGCCGGTTAAAAATGCTGTTAGCAAAAGTCAGCCATGCGCTTAATTTCTCTTCGGGGGCATCAAACAGCGAGAGAAATTCGGTGATATCCGCGCCGACGATAAAAGCGGGTTTAGCGGAGCTTAACAGCAGACCGCGCAGGCCGGGCTGCTGCTGCAGTACATCCAGAGCCTCTCCCAGGCTGGCGACGGTTTTGATATCAAGTTTATTGACCGAGCCGGGAGCATCGAAAACCAGCTCGGCGATGCCATCGTCAAGCCAGTGTAATGAAAGGGTATCGCCTTGGTAGAGCATGTCCGTCTCCTGAAACCGCGAAAAGTGATCTGGTCATACCAGATGAACAGGAGTGTGGGCGGCCTGCTCATGTTTTGCAAACGGCAGTGTGCTTATTTGATACCGCGATCACAGGCTGGCTGGCGCGCCAATAGCGCCGCGGCTATGCTACACTGCGGCCACTTTCGCGACATCGGAGACTCGTTCATGGATTCACTGAAAACACTGTATCAGGCGCATATCAAAACGCTGCAGCAGCGGGCGCAACAGATTCTGGCGCGTGGCAAACTGGATGCGCTGTTGATCCACTCCGGCGAGCTACAGACCGTTTTTCTGGATGATCACACCTATCCGTTTAAAGTGAATCCGCAGTTCAAAGCCTGGGTGCCGGTCACGCAGGTGCCAAACTGCTGGCTGTGGGTCGATGGCCTCAATAAACCCAAGCTGTGGTTCTATTCTCCCGTCGACTACTGGCATAACGTCGAGCCGCTACCGGAAAGCTTCTGGACGGGAGACGTTGAGGTCATTGGGCTGAAAAATGCAGATGAGATTGCACAGCTGCTGCCTGCATCGCGTGAAAACGTGGCCTATATTGGCCCGGTACCGGCACGTGCTGCGCAGCTGGGCTTCGGCAGCGCGCAGATTAACCCGCAGGCGGTGATCGATTTCCTGCATTACCATCGCAGTATCAAAACTGATTATGAACTGGCCTGTCTGCGTCAGGCGCAGAAGCTCGCGGTTGCTGGTCATCGCGCTGCCAAAGAGGCGTTTTTCTCCGGCATGAGCGAGTTCGATATCAACCTTGCCTACCTCACCGCTACCGGCCACCGGGATACCGATGTGCCTTACGGCAATATTGTGGCGCTGAACGAACATGCAGCCGTGCTGCACTACACCCGGCTCGATCACCAGCCGCCAGCCAAACGTCACAGCTTTCTGATTGACGCTGGCGCGGAGTATTCAGGGTACGCAGCAGATTTAACGCGCAGCTATGCGGCGCAAAGCAAAACGCGCTATGCCGAACTGGTTGAGGCGATGAATAAAGAAGAACTGGCGCTGATAGCCACGCTGAAAGCGGGCATACGCTATACCGATTATCATCTGCAGATGCATCAGCGCATTGCGCGTTTGCTGCTGAAGTTTGGTCTGGCAAAAGGCCTGACAGAAGAGGCGCTGGTGGCTGAAAATCTGACCGGGCCTTTCATGCCGCATGGGCTGGGTCATCCACTCGGGCTGCAGGTGCATGATGTGGCCGGGTTTATGCAGGATGACCACGGCACGCATCTGGCTGCGCCGGCGCAATATCCTTATCTGCGCTGCACCCGGGTTCTGGAGCCCGGCATGGTACTGACTATCGAACCCGGTTTCTATATTATCGATTCGCTGCTGGCGCCACTGCGCGGCGGCAAGTACAGCCAGCATTTTGACTGGCAGGCAATTGATGCGCTGAAGCCGTATGGCGGAATTCGCATTGAGGATAATGTGGTGATCCATCCTAATCGCATTGAGAACATGACGCGCGATCTGCATCTGGCCTGATGGACGCTTATGATATTCCGGCTGACGCGGTAAGCAGCAGCGAAGAGACGATCAAAAAAAGCCGCTTTATTACCCTGCTGGCCCATACGCCGGGCGCTGAAGCGGCACGAACTTTTGTGCAGCAGGTTAAAAGCGCGCATCCCGCTGCGCGACATCACTGCTGGGCCTGGGTTGCCGGCGCACCGGACGATTCGCAACAGCTGGGCTTCTCCGATGATGGTGAACCCTCCGGCACGGCAGGCAAGCCGATGCTGGCGCAGCTGATGGGAAGCGGCCTGGGGGAGATCACCGCCGTCGTCGTACGCTATTATGGCGGCGTTATGCTGGGGACCGGCGGGCTGGTCAAAGCTTACGGTGGCGGGGTGCAGCAGGGGCTGAAACAGCTGCCGCGTCAGCGCAAAGTGCCGATGCAATCTTTTATGCTGCGTTGTGATTATGCGCAGATGAGCGATATAGAACGTCTGCTGCAGCGTTTTAACGGCATCACTGAAGAGAGCCGCTATGAAGATTGCATTACGCTGCGCATTGCGCTGCCTCATGCGCAGATAGCGGCCTTTAAGCAAAACCTCTCTGATTACAGCCGGGGGGCGCTATCGCTGCTCCCGCTGGATAACTGAACAAAGGACACGGCTCCATGCACTTTCGCGCCATTACCCGCATTGTGGGTCTGCTGGTTATTTTATTCTCGGTAACCATGATTGTACCGGGTTTAGTGGCGCTGATTTATCGCGACGGTGCCGGCCGTGCCTTCAGTCAGACGTTCCTGATGGCGATTGTCATTGGTTCGCTGCTCTGGTGGCCCAACCGTAAACAGAAGACCGAGCTCAAACCGCGCGAAGGCTTTCTGATTGTGGTGCTGTTCTGGACTGTACTGGGCAGCGTCGGTGCGATGCCGTTCATCTTTGCGGAACAGCCCCACCTCTCCGCTACGGATGCTTTCTTTGAATCCTTTTCCGGTCTGACAACCACAGGCGCAACAACGCTGGTAGGGCTCGACTCTCTGCCAAAAGCGATTCTGTTTTACCGGCAAATGCTGCAGTGGCTGGGCGGCATGGGGATCATTGTTCTGGCCGTCGCCATTCTGCCGATTCTGGGCGTCGGCGGTATGCAGCTTTATCGCGCTGAAATGCCGGGACCGCTGAAAGACAATAAAATGCGGCCGCGCATTGCAGAAACAGCAAAAACGCTGTGGCTGATCTATGTGGTGCTGACCATCGCCTGCGCGCTGGCCCTGTGGCTGGCCGGTATGCCGATGTTTGATGCTATCGGACACAGCTTTTCTACCATCGCGATTGGCGGTTTTTCCACGCACGATGCCAGCATTGGCTATTTCAACAGCCCGACGATCAATACGATTGTTGCGGTTTTTTTGCTGATTTCCGGCTGTAACTATGGTCTGCACTTTTCACTGCTGAGCGGTCGTAACCTGAAGGTTTACTGGCGTGACCCTGAATTCCGGATGTTTATTGGCGTGCAGTTTACGCTGGTGGTGATCTGCACGCTGGTCCTCTGGCTGCATAATGTTTATGACAGCGGCTGGCAAACGCTGAATCAGGCTTTCTTTCAGGTCGTGTCATGGGCCACAACGGCGGGCTTTACCACCGACAGCATTGCGCGCTGGCCCCTGTTCCTGCCGGTGCTGCTGCTCTGTTCCGCTTTCATCGGCGGTATGGCAGGCTCAACCGGGGGCGGCCTGAAGGTTATTCGTATTCTGCTATTGTTCAAGCAGGGCTCGCGCGAGCTGAAACGTCTGGTTCACCCTAATGCGGTTTACACCATCAAGCTGGGTAACCGGGCACTGCCGGAGCGTATTCTGGAGGCGGTATGGGGTTTCTTCTCTGCCTATGCGCTGGTGTTTTTGCTCAGCATGCTGGCCATTATCGCAACCGGCGTTGATGACTTCTCCGCGTTTGCTGCCGTTGCTGCCACGCTGAATAACCTCGGGCCGGGACTGGGCGTAGTCGCAGACAACTTCACAACCATGAATGATGTGGCGAAATGGATATTGATCCTGACGATGCTGTTCGGGCGTCTTGAGGTCTTTACGCTGCTGGTACTGTTCACGCCAACGTTCTGGCGCGAATAAAAGAAACAGGAACCCGTGATGAAAGCATTGATACTTTATTCTACCCGCGACGGACAAACCCGCGAAATTGCAGCGCGTATTGCCCAGACGCTGGTACCCCAACAGTTGTGTGATGTGCAGGACCTTGCAGAGACGAGACAGATTGACTGGTCACAGTACGATCGCGTGCTGATAGGCGCCTCTATCCGCTATGGGCATTTTGATGCGGCACTGATGAAATTTATCGCGCAGCACCTGCAGGCGCTGCAGCAGCGGGCAAGCGGGTTTTTTAGCGTGAACCTGACGGCACGCAAAGCGGACAAGCGTACTCCGCAGACTAATGCTTATACCCGCAAATTTCTTGAGCAGTCGCCATGGCAGCCCGACTGCTGCGCGGTGTTTGCCGGCGCGTTACGTTATCCACGCTATCGCTGGTTTGACCGGGTCATGATTCAGTTAATCATGCGGATGACCGGGGGTGAAACCGATACCTCTAAAGAAGTGGAGTACACCGACTGGTCTGCAGTAAGTGCATTTGCGCATGAATTTGCGCAGTTACCAGGCAAATCGTTGTGAAATAGAGCGTTGTGGCGAAAAATAGCGCGAACGATACTTTTTTTGCATTTAACGCTTGTCAGCCCGGAAGAACTCCCTATAATGCGCCTCCATCGACACGGCACACCGGCTTACGGAAAACGGCGTTGACAGGAAGATTCGGTAAGAACTTCCGCCGGAGAAAAACGCTGAAAAAAGTGGTTGACTCCGAAGGAGGAAAGCGTAATATACGCCACCTCGCGACAGACG